>JASHRB010000665.1 GCA_030037575.1 Candidatus Sulfotelmatobacter sp.
CTTTTGCAGAAGCGCACACAAGCCCCGACGCACGATTTCATGATCATCGGCCAACAAAATTCGTAGCTTCATGGCAGCTTGTTCCTCCCACTTCACCCAGAATAAATCCAGTCGCAGTCGACGGGGCGGTCTTTGCGGTTTTCAACAGGCGCCCAGAGGCGCCCGAGCCAGCGCCGTAAAGATCCGGTGTTGGCTTACCGCTTCAACCGCTTCCAGCAGGTCCCGTGCCGCATTCGACTTCACCACATATCCTCTTGCGCCCGCATCCAAGGCTTCGCGCATCATCTGCGCCGAATCGTGTTGCGTGACAAACAATACCTCCAGGCCGTTGGGTCTTTTTTTCTGCTGGATGAGCCGGCATGCCTCAAGTCCGTTCATCCGGGGCATGGTGACATCCAGCACCACAACATCGGGTCGAAGGCTATCGACTTTGTCCAACGCTTCCAGGCCATCCGAAGCCTCGCCCACAACTTCCCATCCCGATCGCCCCTCCAATAGAGTTTTGAGCCCTTGCCTCACGATCGGATGGTCATCGACCAATAGGATCCGAACCGCCATAGTTTCTGACTCTCCGAGGCGGCGCAGTGGTGATGATGGCTGCAGCCCCTCGTTTTTCACTGTACGCCACCCGTTACGCAACAGTCTACCGGTCTGAGTTGGCAGCGGCTCTCCCCAAACTGAAGCAATTCTGAAACCGTAGCACCCGGTGGCGAAGCCTTCGTATACAGGAAATGCTGTATTTCGAGGAGCCGTTTCCTAGTCAAGCCACTAATCCCCCATCGAAGTCATTGAGGGGAAATAGGTTTGTTGGTGTAGGAGCGCATCGACGGCTTCGACAATGGAGCCTACGTCTGACTTGGCGCAAGCACCGCGAATCCCGGCGCGCTGAGCTTCCTCGGCCAGCTGCTTGGACAGGTGAATGGTCACCATGAGAATCGGGATTTCGGGAAACAGCTGCGAGATTTGCCGGGCAACGTCCAGCCCGTTCAAGTCCGGCATCTGAAAATCCAGAAGAATCATGTCCGGAGGATTTTTCTTTACTCTTTGTAGGGCCTCGCTTCCGGTGCGCGCCTCGTCGCACACGCGCCATGTGTTTTGTTGCTCCAGCAGAGAACGAAGGTAGTGTCGGACTGCCGGATTGTCATCCACCACCAAGATTCGCACGCCGGAACTCATAGGTTCGAATTTCTCAACCTCGTCTCTGTGTTCTTTCTTCCTTCTTCTTGATTCTTTGGTTTCTTTCTTGTTGACGCCTTGCCTTTCGACTCAGTCGACCATATTGGCACCGGTCATCTCGTCGCAATACCGTGAAGGCCGTACAATTTGCGTGAGAAGCCGTATCACCAAATTCCCTTATCGCTTCCCGTAAACTTAAACTCCAGCGCCGCGGCCGCGGCCAAGCCGGGCAATAAACTCAAACGCAAAGCGCCTTCGAGTTCGCCGTTGCGCAACAGCCTGGTCCACTCTGTAGCGTAGAGCCGCACGGCCTGCGGAAAAATTGGAATGCGCAGAAATCTACGCCGGAACTTTACCAGCTCCGGGCCAAATCGTGCAGCGCTCTTGAGCACCGGGGGCAAAGGCAAATCACTTCCGCGGTATGACTTTACATAGCCAGAAACGGTCATCAAATACGCGGCCAGCCCATCCCAAAGTCCCGCCGGCTCCGCCAGGGATTTCAGATAGCCGTAATCAATGGCTCCGGAATCGACCAGCCGCGCGGTATCCACGATGTCACACAGGCGAAGATAAAAGTGACGATACATGCGTTGCAGCGTGCTGATCATCAGACGGTCTTCGGGAGCGGGCACGCGCAACTCATGAGAACCAAACTGCCGCAAATGCGAGCGTTTGACCAAAGAATCCGTGATCGTGACCTGCTCTCCGGTCTGCCCCAGCCGGGACAGATGTACTTCGACCGGTTCCGGCAATTCCGGCACGACAAAATTCCATTTGTTGGCCAAGCGGTCGCCCCAGCTACGGTCTTCCACTTTTGCCTGGAAGCGCTCGCACATAATGGTGATCACGTCTGCCCGGTTTGCGTTGGTGTAAAGATCAAGGTCGCTGCCGAGGTCCGGCCAATGATCGAGCGATTTGATTACGATTACCTCCCCGGCTTTCTCGATAGCCTGGCAGATGGAAGAAAGGAATGACAGTGCGTGTTCGATTCGCGAGCGCTCTTTGAAAATTGCGCTTTCACACCACCGCGCTTCTTCTTTCTGCTGCGCCAGCATGACCTGGTGCAGAGCGGGAAATGCGCGCAAAATGACGTGATGAGAGATCGCCAAGCTCCAAAGCTCGCCAAAATCCTGGCGGCCATAGAGCGCAACGGTGCTCGCGATCTGCGAGGTCCAATCAGGTCGAGAAGCACTCCCGGCCCGTTCAGCACCGGCACCTTGCTCCCTACCAAGCAGCAATTGCGACAGCAGCGTGAGGCATGCGGTGGAATTTTTTACTCCGGTCATATTTTCCAGCCGTTGGGGGCATGCGGAATCCGGCAACCCGCCCAAACTTCGATGAAGAAATAATCCAGTGGGTTGTTCGCAGAGTGGCAACGCTTGCTCTTAGCGAGAAGCGGACTCGGTCGAGTGGCCGCTCTGCGAGCTGCATCCGGCGTTGCTGCGGCGTTCGACCGCCGTTCCCTCTTCGTAGTCGTTCCAGGTTTCGATCAGCAAGAAGGGCAGAGGATCGGCGCTGTCGTAATAGTGTTCATACATGTTCAAGGTTGCGTCAAAAGTTTTCCCGCAATCGCTCTGCATGTGGCGATTCAATCCCCACTTGGCGGCAGAATCGTTGAAGCCTGGCCAGGCGCCTCCGATGGCGATCTTGTCGGAATGTTTGTCCCTCATGGTTTTGTAGAAATTCTCGAGATACTGTTCCCCCCAATTGCTGCCGTCGGCCGCCCATCCGCGGGGGCCGGGCTGAACCCAAGCATAGGATCCGGCGAAATCGCCAGCGTACGGCTCAGGAGGCTGATCCTTATAGAACAGAATCGGAGGCCGGTCCCAGGAACTGCAGTGTTCGCGAATGCGGTTCCAATTCACGTGGCCACGCTTGGGAAAGATAAACATCATAGGCCGTCCGTTGAAAGTGAGGTAGGCGTCGCGATATTTCGCGGCCGGCCCAAAGTAATTCTTGTAGGCCTCGTCGAGCGCAGCCATGGCGGCGTCGGTGGCTTCGGAATCTTCGTCTTCCGGTTCGTTGTAGAGAAGAGCCACCTGAAAATGATTCTGGCTTGCGATTTCCTGGAGAAGAGCAAAATTGTGATCGGAGTAGGGGCGGCTCTCGCCATACCAATCAACCACGAACGCGGAAATCCCCATGTGCCTGGCCTGGTCGATCTGCCTGCGCAAAACGGCAGGGTCTTGGCTCGAATAACCCACGTCGATGTGAGTGTGGTCGCCGAACCAGGGCATGTAAACGGCAAGAAGTTTGGGAGATAGCGGCGGAGCTTGTCCGTTCAGCGGGAGCGAGTGATGTGCACCTGGAGATGTGCATCCTCCCGCCATGATGAAAAACAAAAGACCCAAAATGAGCAGCGCCTTCGACAAGTGAGGTGCTCCGTTGGTCATGCGCCTTGCGTGTTCATTAGGATGCGCTGCCCCGGAGGCCGGTTGGCGGGTAACGGCCGCGCTGATCGTGTGGAACAGGCGGGGCGGAATGCGGCTTTCGCGGGCAGAGTTTATCGTTCGCTGCATCAAAACTGTGGAACCGCCTGCAACTGGCGAATGACCCAACGATCGGCCCCGGGGGTCATGAGCACGACCCAATGTTGGACGATGTGCTCCTGGTGAATCATTTTCCCCTTATCGAGCAACTGCCATTGGTATTCCGCGGTGTCATGCAACTCCATAACGTCGCCCTCAGGAGCGTAGAACACCGCTTCGAGCCGGTGCTTCTGCGCAGGGTAACGTTGGCTTAGACCCAAGCGCTGCTGGTTGAGAATGGTCTCACGGAGCCATTGCTTGGCGTCGCCGGCGAAAGAGCCTTCTAGCGGATCCGGACTGTTGAACTGGAGAGCTTGGGCCAGGTTCGCCCAGGCGAAGCGATAATCTCGCAGGACCCC
The DNA here is from genome assembly GCA_030037575.1 of Candidatus Sulfotelmatobacter sp. Classification (GTDB taxonomy): domain Bacteria; phylum Acidobacteriota; class Terriglobia; order Terriglobales; family Acidobacteriaceae; genus Sulfotelmatobacter. The sequence goes on from JASHRB010000665.1 coordinate 4,064, forward strand.
GCGCTCGGTCAGGCTCTCGACCGCCCGGGGCTGGGCTTGGCTGATATCCAACTTCACCTGAACGGTGTCGGCGGCGTGCGAGTAGAAAGCGGAAGCAAGCCAACATGCAAGGATCGCGGCCCTGCCCACGAGGCGATGAGCATGGGCCGCGTACGTGAACCGGAACATCATCGGCCTCCTATGCGAAGTTCATTTCCCATAACCACGCCGGAAGCAGCCGATATCGTGACCGCGCCGGGTGCGATGATTTCAGCCCGCGCCACACCCTGTTTGATGGGGGCATCCACCGTGCTTTTTCCGTTTCCGGCGGAGGCAGTAAAAGTCACGATGGTGCCATCGGGCACGGGATTTCCCGCGCAATCATGGATGGGCTCGGTCTGAAGCAGAATCCCTTTCGCATTGCGCTGGCCGGTAATGCGAAGGTGGCAAGGATCGGAAGCGACTTGCTCGACGGCTCGCAGCGTCGAAACATCATTGAGCGAGGCTCGAACCTGCAGCGCTCCCGCCGACCTCCCTGAGGCCGTTCGAAACCAGGCCACGCCCTCTTTGGTTGGAACAGAGCGCGACCACAGTGAACCGTTCTTGGCGGTCAATTGGAAGTTGACGAATTCTGGCGCGAGGACGAAGTTCTGAAATTGATCAAACGGAAGCGCCACACCGCTCACCCCGTCCCCCTGCGCCACCGGCACACGCGAAGGATGCACCAGGAAAGTCAGGCTTGAAGGTTTCGCGGCCACCACGAAGAAGCTTGCGCTTTGACAGTCGCTGGAGCATAGCAAGGCGAAATATTCGCCCGCGTGCTGAAGTTCTTCGCCGGCGAGATTGATCTCATGGCCAAGGTTCACGTCGCTCCGGCGCGAGATTCCCGGCCCGACCAAATAAAAGGTTGCCTTGCCGGTTCCGGAAGTCGAAATCGAAGCATCTTCGTCGGCGACAACCGAGTGAGGAACACGAACCTCCTGCGCTACGCACCCGACCAGCAGACCCAGCGCGGCAACGCTATGAACAAGGCAGCAGCGCATTCTCATGACCTGCCCAGGCTGTACTGGTTTACGACAACGTGAAAGTTATGCACCTCGCCCGATAGGCTCTTGGGAATTTCCACGGCGAAAGGCTCGGACGATTGCGGCAGCAGCGCGCGATCGACATAGCCATCAGAAACCCAGACGACTTTGCCCGAGTTGTCGTAGAAGCTGGCGATGACGTGCGAAATGTTGACCGTCTGTCCGCTCTCGTTGAGCAAATCTCCGTGAAGCACCGCCTTGCCTTGCGCGTCGGTGTCAAGTTTTTGGTCCATCACTCCAATGACTGGATCCGCGGATGCTGGAACCAACGCAGCTTTCACGTCCATGCGAACATTCTTCACTCGGCTCAAATCAATGTCCGGAAAGTCAATGCGATAGGGCGTGACCTGCTTGGGAAGCAGAACGTGATCGATTTTGTCGAAACTGCTTTCATCATCGATGGCGTTGCCCGATCCATCCACCAGGGTAGCGTTCACATTGACGAAAGCGGGAATGGTATCCTCGTTGACCACTTCGCCCATGACCACCGCACCTTCAGCCGTATTGACGGCGTTCATCGAGATGATGCGCACGTGCGGAGCATCAACGTTTTTCGATCCCCATTGATCTTCGGCGCTTCCCGTTACCAGGTCCCAACGCAAGTATGTGACTGGAATTACTTCGGCCGGCACCGTGGGCGGCTGGAACTTGGGCCAAACGGCTCTCCACACATCGCCTTCCCGCACCAGCTGAATATCGCGTACATCTTGGATGGGGCCGACGGGAGTGGACCAGTGGATATAGACACGCATATCGGCCTGATCGTCGGTCATGTGAAGCGGACGGGGATCGAAGTCCTCCAGCGCCGAGAACGAACGCAAGCTTCCGTTCGAACCCATCCAATCCTCGATGAACCCCTGCTGATCAACCGCGCTTGTCTTCGAAAGCGCACGGAATGCGCGATCCCAATTGCGCCGTTGCACGTCGACCAGCAGATTTGTCAGCGCCTGCTGAGGAGTGCTGGCTTTGGGAGTGAGGCCGTACATGGCCCAGCCGCCGGCGATTCCCACGGTTCCCCGGGCCGGGCCCGCTCCACTGAGCGCCAACACCATGAGAGCCGTTGTGACCGCGACAAAAACGATGGGCAGAGCGATTTTCATTCCGATCCTTACGCGACGTAATGCTGTTCGCGATTTTCCGCGGGAGCGGGAAAACCCACGCCGACCGGCATTGGACGCTCCTCTGTCAGCAGCAACTCGAGAAAGATGGCGAGAAAACTCACGCCCACGGGCAATGTTCCCCACAACCATCCCTGCCAGGGAGGCGGAATGGCGTCGGAAGGGATTTGATGAGCGGGCGGGACATCGTCTTTCGACCACGCCGTGATTTGGCCGTTGTTAAAGGTCTCGATCTTCCTCCATCCGACAAAGGTGAGCAGCGGCTCATAGTAGGGATCGTGAACAAAAACGAACTTCAAGCCGTAGCGGTTGGCATGCGCCAGCATGGCGCGGAGCGAAGCCATGCCCGCGGTGCCATAAAATTTTGCGTTGGTCAGCTGCGCCGAGCCGTAATGAGTCATTTCCGGTAACAGGCGCGCGGAGTTATAGTCGCCATCAACGCTGCCCGCGCTGGTATAGGTCGACACCTTGCCCAGTTCACTTCCAAAGCCGAGGGTGAGGTAGCGGTAACTGTCGTGGCCGTCGCGATTCAGAAAGGCGATGACCGGCTCCACATTCATCTGACCCGTCGGCCGATAGGGATTCGCCCCCAACCACCACAGTGCCCCTCCTATGCTTCCCACGGCGGCAAGTGATAAAGCCACAGCAGCTTTCGCCTGAAAGCGATCAAGCAATTGTGCCGCCAGAACGCCGACCAGTGGCATCGCCATCAGAGTGGCCCAGAAGGTAAATCGCTCGAAGGTCAAGATCTCGTAGGCGCGGCCAAGCAGCCATCGCGGCAAGGGGGTTGTGCCTCCCAGGCCGAAAATGAACGTCAGCCAAAAACCGCAGAGCAAAGGGATGAAGCGGCGCGACACCCCGCGCACCAGAATGAAGGGAAACGCGAGAATCAGCGCGCCATAGGGAATGACGAAATAATTGACCGCGATGGTGGAGTTCAGCAGGAAATTGGCGCGGCTATCGTGAGGAATTGGAATCTGGTGAATTGGGTGTTGAATGAGGGCGAGCCAATAGGGCAGGAGCACCGCCGCCACTCCGGCAACCACCATCAACCCAAAAGCCACCGCTCGCGACAACACCCCGGCGACCGAAGCCGACACGCGCTCATCGTGCGCATCCAGGCATGCGGTCCAAATGACCGGGCCGGCAAAGAGAACCACGCCGAAAATCAGAGTTACGTGGTGGGCCGCCGCGGCGGTTAAGCTGACCACGATTCCTTTGAGTAAAGACCGGCCGCGGGCTTCGCTCATCCACTCGTAGAAGTAAGGCAACGCATTCAGGTAAAGGGCCGCGGAAGCCACGGTGGCCAATTGTCCGGCCTGATACACGAGAAACGACAGGGAACCAAGAAAAACGCTGCCCAGTGCGGCGTAGCTGGCGGCGCGATCATCCACCCAGATGCGTGCGAAACGATACACTCCCACGGGTAAAAGCAGGACCGCGATCAACTGCACCAGCATATAGCCCATGTTCAGACCGACTATGGTGGAGAACAGGGCGATCCATTGATGGGTCAGCGGCGGGTAGGTGGTTTGCGAAAACCCCGCAAACCATTTTTCGTTCCAAGGTTCAAACCAGTGGTGAGCGTAGTGTGACGCGAAAAATATGTGAAAGTTCGCATCGAAGGAGCCGGAGGGCAACTGCATAAGCAGCAGCGGACCGTGCACTGCCAGAGCCACGAGAAGGATGGCAAGCAAAGGAATGGGACGAGAGTAGCTTCGGCTAGTGCTCACAATTCGACGCTCCCAGAGACTCCCCGAAATCGAAACTTCGATTCAAAAACCGACTCAGAGGTTTACTCGGTTGTGGGCGCATGCGGGAAAGTCCTTAGAGCGGAAAAACCTTCCCTGCTCCACTGGCATCTGATGGAAGCCGCAGAACAATAGAAATGCGGGAGGTCAAATCAAGGTCTTGTCTAGAGCGTGGTGAACCCGTGAAAAGCCGACTTCCGCTCACGAGCTTTTTAATACTGTCTTTTTTCAGCTATGCCCTGGGGCAGACATTCGAGGTCAACGGACCAACGAAAAGTGCGCCGTCGCAGAGCCAGAATCAACAGAGCAGCCAAAGCGGCGGACAGAGCTCGAGCCTGGGATGGGGATCGAGCATCGATGTGGCGCGCGAGGCACGAGCCGCCGAAGACGCGCTAACCCGAAACGACGACGCCGCTGCGGTTTCCTTTGCCGATCACGCGGCGAACTCGGCTCCGCAAAACCCGGAATTATGGTTCTTGCTCGGCTATTGCGAACGGCTCGCGGGCCGTTACGCGGATTCCGTCTACGCTTACAATCGCGGCTTGAAGCTCGAATCCACGTCGGTTCGCGGCATGGCCGGGCTGGCACAAACCTACGCCAAGATGGGCCGCACGGAAGAAGCGGAAAAGCTGCTGAAGCCGGTGATGGACGCCAATCCGAAGGAGGCAAGCAGTTTTGAGCTGGCTGGCGAACTGCTGGTGAATTCCAATCCCGCTAAGGCTCTCGAATTCCTGCAGCGGGCCGAAGCGCTCGCTCCAACTGTCCATAGAGATCTGCTGATGGCGCATGCTTACCAGCATCTCGGCCAGCCTGACGAATCGAACAAGTATCTCCATCGCGCCCGGGATCGGGCGCCGAAAGATCCAGAGGTCTTGCGCGCGGTCGCTGGCGAATATCGCGACGAAGGCAAGTACGATCAGGCGATCGCAGCCTTGCAGGCGATTCCCTCTAAAAGCATCGATGTGAACGCCGACTTGGCATATACCTATCAACTCGCCGGCAGGCCGCAGGAAGCGGTCGATCTGTATTCGCGCCTGGCGAAAAGTGCAAAAGGCAACCTCGGTTTGAACTTGAGCGCGGCTCAGGTTCTCGTTGGCATGGGCCAAAGCGACGGCGCACAGCCATTTCTCGATGAAGCGCGGCGGATCGATCCGAACAATTATCGTTTGCATGCCATCCTGGGAGCAATCGCCGAGGGCGAGAACCGCTTTGAGGATGCCGGTAACGAATACAATCTCGCGCGGAAGAATCTTCCTCCGACGATTCCCGAGGGACCGCTCTATCCCATCGAATTGCGGCTGAATCTTTATGAGCTGGCTGTAAAGCAGGACGACCAGGCAGCAGCGAAAAAAGAGCTGCAAGCCGCGCAGATGGAAATCGTCCAGGTCCATGTGCCTTCGTCCTCGCGGCCGGAGCTGCTCAGGCTGCGCGCCGCGATCGAAGCCGGATCGGGGAACACCGATGCGGCCAACAAAGACCTCGAGGAAGCGTTGTCGCTCTCTCCGAACAACGTGAATTCTTTGTTGAACTACGCCAGCCTGCAGTGGAAGCTGGAGCAGAAAGACGCCGCCCGGGCCACTTTTCAAAAGGTTCTGCAACTCGATCGGCAAAATCGGACTGCACTTTCCTCTCTAGGTTATCTCGCCCGCGACGCCGGCGACGCAAAGCTGGCCGAAGACTATTTCATTCGCGCCATCAAAGCCCATCCCAAAGATTTTGCTGCTTATCTCGCCCTGGGCGACATGCATACGGCACAGAAAAATTTTCGCTCTGCGCAAAACAATTATGAACTCGCTTACCGATACATGCCGGACAGCCCTCTGATCATCGCCGGAGGGGCCAATGCAGCGCTCGAGGCTCACGACCGGGAACTCGCGAGACACTGGCTGGATCGGGCTACGGGCAAAATGAACGACAGCCCGCAGGTGATGCGAGAGCGGGAGCGATATCTCACCTTGCAGGGCGACTACGCGGCTGCGGCCAAGCTTGGCTACACCGTTCTCCAAAAGCTTCCGAACGACCGCGAAGGCTCAGTGTATCTGGTCTACGATTTGTATTACCTGGGCCGGTCGGACGAAGCCCTGACCTTGATTGACAAGTACGAGCCAATTCTGTCCGACGATAAAGACTTTCCCTTGGTTGCCGGGAACATACACGCGCATGGCGGCCAAAGGCAAGAAGCGCTGCAGGAATACACGCACGCGCTCGAACTCGATCCGCAAATGGCTGCCGGCTATGTGGATCGCGGGTTTGTATTGAATGATCTGCGCGAGCCGGCCCAGGCGGTCAGGGACTTTCAAGCGGCGATCAAGCTGCAGGCTGATGATGGTGAGGCTCACCTGGGATTAGCTTATTCGGATCTGCAGTTGCATCGCCCGCGAAGCGCACTCATTCAGCTGTCCGCGACCCAGAAGTTGATGGGCAAGTCTCACAGTTGGCGGCTGGCGCGAGCCGAGGCATACCGGCAGGAGCAGGACTATGCTCACGCGGAACCGGAATACCGGCTCGCCTTGCAGGAAGTTCCAAATGATCTGTCCACCGAGTTGGCCTATGCGGATACGCTGTATCGCCTGCGCCGCTTTCCCCAGGCCATTGCGATTCTCGACAGCGCGCAGAAGCAATCTCCCACGGACCCGGCGGTGTATGCGCTGCAAGCGCAAATACACGCAAGCGAAAAACAGCGCGACCAGGTGCTGCGCGACGTTCAATTGGCGGAACGGTATGGCGACAATCAAATTGAAATCCTGATGGATACCGGCGAGGCTCTGTTGACCCTGGGAGACGAGCCGGCGGCCATGCAGCGCTTCGCGCGTGCGCTCAATACGCCGACCGGCGACCGCCTCAGCGTGCGGCTCGCGGTTGCCCAGGTGTTCATGCGGCGCGGCCACTATGACGAAGCCCGGCGGCAGATCGCCCTCGGCTTCGCCGAGGCGCGCGCGGACTCTGCGCCCGTGCAGCCGGAGGACATTCAAGAGGCCGCCGCCATTTTCCTGGCCATGCACGACTTCGACCTGGCCGAAATGTATTTCGACAAAGCCAAGCTTGCCGGCGCGAGTCCGCGTAATGTAGATATTGGTTTGGCCAACACCTATCTCGCCGAGGGAGAAACGCACAAGGCTGCCGATGCCCTGTCCAGTCTCGGTCCGGTTGACGATTACCGCGAGGATTATGATTACATGATGGCGCTTGCCAACATTCACAGGCAACGTCTCGATACCGTGCAGGCGCTTTCCTCATTTGCGCAAGCCAACACGGTTGCCAGTGAGGAGCAAGAGCGCACCGCTCAAAGCGCAGAAGATGAGATGGCTCTCGAGGAAGGTCGGCAGATCACCCAGAACATAAGTTTCTTGCCCGATGCTTTCGGGGCGCTGGCTTTGGAAGACATCAATGTCTACACGCTGGACGCCGAGATCCTGCGCGTGGCGGACAACCCTTCTCTGTTGCCGCCGCCCCGGCATTCCTACGAAACTCTGGGTGAATCTCACTATCGCATTCATCTGGGAAAACTGCCTGACATTACCGGTTTTGTGGGCGAGAGCCTCACGGTCGGTCGATTTCTGTTTCCCAGCGAGAACATCATCGAAGATCGCAACACTTACGACACGTTTTTCAACGGAGGGATGACGCCGGTTCTGCACTTCGGCAGCAACAGCATCGCC
>JASHRB010000049.1 GCA_030037575.1 Candidatus Sulfotelmatobacter sp.
CTCCCCTTGTGTTCGAAATTTGGTTCCCGAGAGAACTCTCTGCCACCAGCCTGGATGGACACATCTTGCTGATCCTTTCCAAGGACAAAAATAAGGAGCTGCGCTTCGGAGTCGCGGAAGGAATTGAATCCCAGCAGGTGTTTGGAGTGGACGTGGAAGGATGGCAGCCTGGCGCAACGGTTCGTGTAGATGCCTCCACGCTAGGCTATCCGCTCGTGACGCTCAGTGATCTGGCTCCCGGCAACTATTTGGTGCAGGCGGTGCTCAATCTTTACGAGACCTTCCATCTCGGAAATGGCAAAGTGGTAAAGCTCCCGCCGGACAAGGGCGAAGGCCAGCACTGGCAGACGAAACCGGGGAACTTGCTGACGAAGGTGCAGAAGCTGCATCTGGACGCAAAAACGTCGGGCATGGTTCGCATCGTCTTCAATCACAGGGTTCCACCGCTGGATCAGGAACTCGCCGACGTGGAAACATTACTCGATTGGCGTTCGATCACGCAGCCCGACAGTGGCGAGGACAACAAGTGGGTCAAGCACATCCGCATGCGGAGCGGATTGCTCACCGCATTCTGGGGGCGGCCCACCGAAATTGGCGCGGTAGTGCTTTTGCCAGACGGCTGGGAGGAGCACCCGGATGCACATTACCCAGTCCTGATCTCCGAAGACCATTATCATCGGCACTTCTTCCCCAGCTTTCGCGTCACGCCGCCAGATACGAGCCTGAAAGATCGAGAACTAAAGCCGGAGGAAGCAGAACGGGATCCGATGGCGGGAGTGAATCGGGAGAGAGCGATGCAGGAATACGGCTGGCGGCTGTTTCAGGACTGGACGAGCGGAAGATTGCCGCGGGTGCTGATGTCATGCCGCAACATGCCAATCCATATTTTGACGATTCGTACGCGGTGAACTCGGCGAACCTCGGCCCCTATGGCGACGCGATCATCCGCGAGCTGCTGCCGATAATCGAGAAGAAGTTTCGAGGTATTGGACAGGGCTGGGCACGCGCGGTGTTCGGCGGATCCACCGGGGGGTGGGAAGCGCTCGGTCAGCAGGTTCTTTATCCCGACGACATCAACGGTGCCTGGGTGGGGTGCCCCGATCCGATTGATTTTCGCGCCTATGGTACCGTCAACATCTACAGAGACACGAACGCTCTCTTCCGCGAAGGGCCTTTCATGAAGGTGCCGCTCCCAGAGAAACGTAAGACGAATGGAATCCTTGATTCCACCATGGAGCAGGAAAATCGCTTTGAGGCCGTACTGGCTACGCACGGCCGTTCCGGCGAACAGTATGACATCTGGCAAGCCGTCTTCGGCCCCGTGGGCGAGGATGGGTATCCCAAGCCGATCTGGGACCGGCGTACCGGCGTGATTGACAAGTCTGTGGCGGAATACTGGCGCGAGCACGCGGACCTGAGTTACATCATGAAGCGCGACTGGACCACACTGGGACCCAAACTGACGGGCAAACTACACTTTGCCGTAGGAGATATGGATACGTGGTATTTGAACAATGCTGTGCATCTGACGGAAGCGGTCCTCACTGACCCCAAGCTCTTTCCGCCGGCAAACGCGACCTTTGACTACGGTCCGCTGCAACCGCACTGCTATATGGGCGTACGCCTGGACGCACCGAGCATTGAGCGTCTGAACTCATTCCCGGCCCTACTTTGGAAAATAACCAAGCATATGGAGGACACCGCGCCCGCCGGGGCGGATGTGAAGAGTTGGAAGTATTGAGAGACGCTTGCAGGTGCGCAGCAGGTCTGTCTTCTTTTCAACAAACCGGCACATCCTGCCAGTTTGAAATAACGGCTCTGAGCGAGAATTTGTAAAACCTCCTGATTAAATGGGCGTTTTGATTCTGCGCGACTCTGGGTAGACTCGTCGGGATGAGAGACGCCGACTGGACCAAAGTACTGGGGTCCAATCTTGGTCGATTATCAGGACTACCATTAGGAGTGAAGAAGATGATTTTCAATCCTGCGCATCCAGGCGAAGTTTTGAAGGACTACTTGGGCGAGATAACGGTTGCTGAGACCGCGAGGCGTTTAGGCGTAACCCGGGCGCATCTTTCCCGGATCCTTAATGGAAAGGCGGGGATTTCCGCTTCCATGTCTTTACGTCTCTCAGCCACGCTGCGGACATCACCCGACTTCTGGCTAAGGATGCAGATACAGCGTGATCTCTGGCAGGCCAGTCGAGAGAAGCAACCTAAGATTCACCCATTTCGACGAGCGGAACTCTCGGCCTAACCGGCCTAACAGACTCCCTGCTTGTGTGCTTGTGTGATTGCCGAACTCCGGAATCCACACTGGTTTGATTTGTTCGGGTCCGTTGTGGGCCCAGTCATTCCGGCGCTGGCTGGAAGTGTAGTACCCCCCTTTTGGGGGAGCACTGCGACCCTTAAGGTATGACGGCTCCACAGTGAGCGTAAGCTTCTACAGCGATATGCGAGGCAAGGAGGACTCAAACGCCGTCCCCCCTTGCCTCGCACTCCCATCCCCCGCTCTGAAAAGAGGGACTCCACTTTGCGTTGATACCCCATTTTTTCTGCATGAAGGTTGAGGCGTTGTTCAGGTATAATTCGCGCCACTCTGGGCGGGCGGGTTCGCTCTCATTGAACCCAGAACAATTCACGGCAGTCTGAAGAGGGACAAGCGTAGGGAAATCAACATTTTTTGATCTCTTTGGCCGTGTTCTTCAGCGCTTGCCCGCTTCCTTGGAGACAAGTCGATGAGGGAGATGCACCGGGAGTCGAGCGGCAGCGAGTTCGAGGGGCGGTACCAGACCGGCGGTCCAACGATCCGTAGAAATAAACGCGCAATCAGGATCATCGCGTTGTTTGCGCTTCTTGTTCGATTCGCAGTAGCACAATCCGCGAGCCAACTGAATGGCAACGTGACCGATCCTTCTGGCGCGACCGTGGCCGGCGCAAAGATAACCCTGATCGAGCTCGCGACTGGTTTGCAGCGCGCGACCACTAGTAACGCTTCCGGGCTCTACCAGTTCCTTGACGTGCCTCCGGGCAACTACAAGCTGGAAGCCAGGGGCAAGGGATTTGCGCCGTTTGTCGCCTCCAATCTCACTCTGGTTGTTAAGGTTCCTTCGACCGTCCCGATCCGTTTTCAGGTTGCCGGCGCGCAGGAGTCTGTCACGGTCGAAGGTGAAGCACCACTCATCAACCGCACTGACGCGTCGCTCGGAAACGTCGTGGAAAGTAATCAGATATCCGAATTGCCCATTGCCGACCGCAATGTGACGTACCTAGTCAGCCTGCAACCGGGCGTGACGTACCTGGGAATTCAGTCTCAGTCGCTACAAGACACTGACACGCGGAGTGGTGCCGTCAACGGTGTACGCAGCGATCAATCGAATGTAGAGCTCGATGGCATCCAGGTTAACGATCAGAACAACGGATATGCGTTCTTCAGCGTCCTCAACGTACCGCCGGACTCGGTCGAGGAATTCCGAGTCACCACCGCCAACTCGAATGCTGACTCCGGTTACTCCAGTGGCGCGCAGGTTGCGCTGGTTACCAAGAGCGGCACCAACAACTTTCATGGAACGGTCTATGAATACAACCGCAACACGATCTTCAGCGCGAACGATCCGTTCCTGAAGGCAAGCCAGTTAGAGAGTGGCGAATCGAATACCGCCGCAAAACTCTTGCGTAATGTGTTTGGAGCCAGCGTCGGAGGACCGATTTTGAAGAACCGGTTCTTTTTCTTTGCGAATTATGAAGGCCGACGCGACGCGCAAGGC
>JASHRB010000666.1 GCA_030037575.1 Candidatus Sulfotelmatobacter sp.
CGTTTGTCAGGCACATGATTATGGATGACTTCTCGACCAAAAATGCCGGCGGTGTTACATTCACTGAACTTCACGGCGCCACTTTTGCCGACATGGATGGAGACGGCATTCCCGATTTCATTACCGGGAAACGCTTCATCTCGGAAGATGAAGTCGTCGACCCCGATCCGTGGGGCGCGCCGGTGCTTTACATTTACCACACGGTTCGGGATAAGAGTGCCCCAGGAGGAGCCCGGTTCGTGCCAGAGCTGGTTCACAATCGCTCGGGCGTTGGTTCCATGCTTACAGTCGCGGATCTCAACGGCAACGGGGCGATGGACATCATCACTTCCACCAACCGCGGAACCTTCATTTTCTGGGGCAAACCACATTCGGCAGAGAAAAAGCTCTCATAGGCGTGGACAGCTAGCGGCGTATGTGCGGGCTGCGCCACGCCGAGCTCATTGGCCTCGAAGTCAACCGCATCCAGCAGCGCGAGGACCGCTGGGCATCCCGGATCTTGTAGGCAAGGGAAATCGCCTGCGCGCCCCGACGTGCCGGCAAAGAGCGCAATTCGGGAACCCTAACGAACGCCCACGCCCAATTCACACTACCATGAAAAAACAGCATCACATGCAGGATATTCATGGTATGATCTTTTCAATGGTAATTGACCGTAAGGCCGATGTCGCCCTCGTCCGGACGGCCTTGCGTCGCAGCCGTGCTGTCGCCATCCTTGGGCCGCGTCAGTGTGGCAAAACAACGCTCGCCCGTCACTTTGTCTCCCCTGACTCACTGAACTACTTTGATCTTGAGGAGCCTCAAAGCTTAGCCCGCCTGGCCGAACCAGCGACAACCCTCCGTCCCCTCAAAGGCTTGGTTGTTATCGATGAAATACAGCGGTGCCCCGACCTATTTCCGTTGTTGCGTGTTCTCGCCGATCGTTCACCGATTCCCGCACGATTCCTCATTCTCGGCAGCGCTTCACCCGACTTGCTACAACAATCCTCAGAGACGCTCGCCGGCAGGCTCGAGACGGTTCCCCTAGAGGGATTTAGGCTCTCTGATCTCGGCGCTGCCGCCCAGCGGCGCCACTGGCTCCGCGGCGGCTTCCCGCTTGCATACACCGCCCGTACCGAAACTGACTCGGTGAGTTGGCGGCGGCAATTCCTCCAAACGTTCCTCGAGCGCGACCTTCCACAACTGGGAATTACAATGCCTGCTGTTTCGCTAAGGCGCTTCTGGAACATGGTCGCCCACTACCATGGCCAGGTCTGGAACGCAGCCGAGTTGGCCCGCGCTTTAGCCGTCAATGAATCGACGGTACGCCGGTATCTCGATCTCATGACTGCCGTCTTCATGGTCCGCCAGTTAACGCCCTGGTTTGAAAATGTGGGCAAACGCCAAGTTAAAGCTCCGAAAGTGTACGTCCGAGATACTGGGCTGTTGCACACACTCTTGGGTATCAACACCCAACGTGACTTGGAAAACCATCCCAAGGTAGGAGTTTCGTGGGAGGGCTACGCCATTGAGGAAATACTTAAGGCATTCCGCCCCGACGAAGCTTACTTCTGGGCCACACATCAGGGGGCTGAGATTGACCTGGTTCTTTTCAAGTCTGGCCGCCGAATCGGTGTCGAATGCAAACGCGCTGACGCACCCAAGGTAACGCCCTCCATGCGGATCGCTCTGGCCGATCTAAAACTCGACCGCATTCATGTTGTGTATCCGGGAGAGAAGACATACTCGCTTGCAAAGAATATCGAGGTCATTCCACTCGCGACATTCCTTAAAGCAAAGTAGAGAATTCGTCTGGGTTCCCTTGGATATCATTCCGGGTGTCGTTTAAATCAGTTGTCGAGCTGTACAAAGACGCAGCGGCCTATTATAGGGACGGACAAATGATGGTGGGATACGGCGGTCTACACCGGGTTCATCACCCAGTGGATCACCCCGAAATGGGGAACGTCCCCGCTCTCGGACATCAAGACTGTGGCGGTGGAATCTTGGCTCGGTACTTTGAAACTGACCAACGGAACACGGGCAAAAATACGCAACATCATGTCGGCGCTGTATTCACACGCGATGCGATGGGAGTTCTTTGACCGTAACCCGATCACCATGGTCCGGCAGTCTGCGAAGCGAGACCGGACACCGGATGTCCTGACAGCGGACGAACTCAAAGCGCTGCTGGCAGAACTGGCGGGGGTCTATCGCGTCATGGTGTTTGTGGCCGCTACTACTGGCCTTCGAGTCTCGGAACTGCTGGGCTTGCGCTGGTCTGACCGTGATTTCGAGTCGGGCGAAATCCGTCTCCGCCGTGGAATCGTACGTCAACACGAGACGGAGATGAAGACGGAAGCGAGCCGGAAGCCGGGAAGCCGGTACCGATGGAACAAGGACTTGCTGAAGTTTTCACAGCTTGGCGTGCAGAGTGTGCATACAACCAGCCAGACGACTACGTCTTTGCTTCAATCAAGATGCACGGCAAGCAACCGATTTGGCCGAACAGCGCAATGGAGGATCACATCCGTCCTGCAGCGAAGCGAGCCGGGATTACGAAAACGGATCGGCTGGCACACGCTCAGACACACGTTCGGTACGCTGCTCAAAGCGAACGGTGAAGATGTGGCGACGGTGCAAGCACTGATGCGCCATGCAAACGTCACTGTCACCATGAACACGTACGTTCAGGCTGTGACCCCGGCGAAGCGCAAAGCGCAGCGAGGCATCATCAAGCAGATTAGAGAAGTGGACCCAGATGGCCCCACAGCCAAATCTGAAATGCCTGCAAGTGCTTGAAAAGATGGAAAAGATGGTGGGCGCTATAGGATTCGAATCCGCG
>JASHRB010000667.1 GCA_030037575.1 Candidatus Sulfotelmatobacter sp.
GGCGTGGGCGAGTGGGTCACCGCGACCTACGGCGTCGGCCGCGGCAATGACATCAAGCTGCAGAAGCAGATCGAGTTCCCGCATTCCCTCGGCCTGCTCTACAGCGCCTTTACCGCCTTCCTCGGTTTCGAAGTCAACGAAGGCGAATACAAGGTCATGGGCATGGCTCCCTACGGCCAGCCCCGCTACGTGGACAAAGTGTGGAAGCTGATTCGTCAGAACGCCGATGGCTCGTTCGCGCTCGACATGGATTATTTTTCCTTCCACTACTCGACCGATCGCACCTTCAACAAGAAGTTCGAAGCATTGTTTGGAGATCCCCGCCCCAGCAAGCTCAATTTCTTCACCGAAGGCACTGGGTTTCCCAAATACTTTGGCCACCCGCCAGCCAACTATCAGGAACTTTGCAAACTCAATCAGCATTATGCTGACATCGCCTCCAGTATCCAAAAAGTGACGGAAGAAGTGCTGCTGGGAATGGCGCGCAACGTGCAGAAGCAAACCGGCATGAAGCGCCTGTGCATCGCCGGGGGCGTGGGTTTGAATAGCGTCGCCAATTCCCGCATCCTGCGCGAAACCGATTTCGAGGCGCTCTACGTTCAGCCGGCCGCCGGCGATGGCGGCGGCGCGCTGGGTGCTGCGCTTTGGGCCTACAATACCCTCCTCGGCAAACCTCGCAGCTTCACCATGAAGCACGCCTATTGGGGCCGCGCCAACTCCGAGGCGGAAATCAGCGACTTCCTCACACAAAACAATATTCCGTTCCGGAAAATGAAGAATGAAGATGAACTCATCGACAGCGTGGTCGATCATCTCACCAACGCCAAAGTCGTGGGCTGGGCGCAAGGACGCTTTGAATGGGGGCCGCGGGCGCTCGGCAGCCGCAGCATCATCGCCGACCCGCGCAATCCGGAGATGAAGGATATCGTCAACGCGAAGATCAAGTTCCGCGAGCCCTATCGTCCATTCGCTCCTTCGGTGCTCGCGGAAAGTACGGAAAAGTATTTCGAACTGCCCCACGCCACCGAGCATTATCCGGCGCGCTTCATGTTATATGTCGTTCCCGTAGTGGAGGCGCAACACAGCACTCTTCCCGCCATCACCCACGTCGACGGCACCGGCCGCCTGCAAACCGTCTTTAAAGATCAGAGTCCTCGTTACTACAAGCTCATCGAGCGTTTCGGACAAGCCAGCGGAGTCCCGGTCATTCTGAATACTTCCTTTAACTTGAAGGGCGAACCCGTCGTTAACAGTCCGGCCAATGCCTTTCACACCTTCCGCACCAGCGAGATGGACACTCTGGTCCTAGAAAACTTTCTGGTGGAAAAGTCGGCGCTGTAAGGGCAGCGCCGACATTCCGGTTGCGATTCAGCGGCGGCCGACCGCTAGCTGGCAGCTACTGGTCAGATCACTGACAATCTGGTTGGCTCCGTCGTAGTTTCCCGGCAACTCATGCGCCGCCCCGGCAATGCAGGCTTCCGCCTTGGAGGATAGGATGGCGTCATACCACTCCAGCCCCAGAGGAACGGCCTGGGTCAGATCCTTGCTGCCATACAGGATTTTCACGAAGGTTAGATAGCTGGGGCTGGGATAATCGGTCGAAAGCACGCTGTCATAGTGAAAATCCGGATCGGCATCCGCGCCGTCGCTCTCGATATCCACGGTACAAACGTCGGAAGAGAAAGCCGGATCTAGATAATCCTTGGCGAGTCCGAGCCCGTAGTTCTCTGAGATTCTGGTGTTGGCAGGACAGCTGACCACAGGTCGGGGTGCGGCCGACCCCATGCAACCGTGATCGATTCGCCCCATCGGAGGGCCGGAAGTCGGCTCCACCATGGTAAACATGGGGCCGGGGCCGCCCGGATTTCCCATGCCGTATTGGGTGATCGCATAGCCGATCAGCGAACCTCCGGCACTGTTGCCGGTCGCGCAAACCGGATGTTGCGCGCTGCTTCCCAAAAGCTCAACCCAGACCTCGTGGACCAGAGTTGCATATCGGCAAGCCAGGCTGCGGTGTCCGTACGTGCCCGGTCCAGTGATCCAGCCCGCTGGCTCCGCCTTGGAGTCGTCGGGATCGGTGAAATCAATCTGCACCGTGCGATACCCTGCAGAATTCAAGTCCTGTACAACCATATAGCCGCACTGGTCCTGGGGGCACTGCGAATCCTGAGGAAAGGCGACGTCATAGAAACCGTTGCCTCCGCCGCTCGTGGTGAAGAAGATCGTACCTTGATCGGTTTCCCCACTGGGCGGGTCGTTTACTTTAATCACTGCTACAAAATTGTCCGGCGTGCCCGCACAATCCGAGATCACCACCTCATAGCAGGTTGCATTCGTTATTCCCCCGCTCGGACACGTCATACTCGAAAACGAAGCGTTTCCAATCGGGTCGGCCGCCGCCAGTGCGGGCATAGTCAAGCCGCTCATCACTGCCGCTAGCATCAACAGGCTAATGATCCAGGATCCGCAGAGGATTAACCCTGTGAACCCTCCTGCACCATGCGCCGGTTCGTTCCTCGCCATGGCGAATCGTCGCTCACAACGCAATCTCAAAAGTTTCAAGGCAATACCTCCTTCACAAGAATTGGTGCGCGACAAACGCTGTCCAACGAAGTACTCCTGAAGCCGCGCGCGGGTGCTGGTTAACGGTAGCCTTATTTGCCATTTCCACGGGCGAGCCAGACTTCCAAACTGCCCGTCAGACGGGGAAGGGCGGTAAATTCACTTACTCTTTGTTATTCTGCGGTCGGCTGTTTCACCTGTCAAGTGGACGGAATTCCACGTGTACTTTCGATTATTCAATTCCACCGAATGACCTGCAGCACCCGCCAACAACCTCATAAACCAAGCAGTTAGAATTGGGGGCCTACTGTAACGGAGCGGTCGGAAGGGTCGAGTCTGATCGGCGGCTAATCGTCGTCTTCCCCACCCTTCCCGCTGGGCGCGGAGAAGTAGCTTTCATTCAGAGTGGGTTTGAGCGATTCCCCTGTTTGCTTAAGCTTCTCCTGTGTGCGCTGAGTTCGCAGAGTATCTTTAATCTCTCCTTTGACATCATCCAGCTTCACCGTGGTTTGAGATTTTACCCTGTAAAAGATATATCCGCCTTGATCTTCGATTATTTTTGAAATTTCTCCCGGCTTCAGATCGAACACAAAACCCTGGCTGGCCGGCAGCACGCTGCGTGTAATGTTGGTCATTTCCACGTCGGGCGCTTTACTTTTCATTCTGGTTTCGCGGTAAGCGTCCGCCTGCAGTGCGTCGAAATCTTCGCCCGCCATCGCGCGCTCTCGTAATTGGTTCGCCACTGTCCTGGTCGCGCCCGCCGACGCCTGAGTTCCCAGCCCTAGTTGGGTCGCGCTGGCTTTTGCGGCAGAGCCATCCTGCAGCCTCTTTGGAACGAATACCCTCTCCAGGTCCACCGCTGCGAACTTCGATTGATTGTTGCGATAATAGTCTTCAATGTCCTGATCGGAAACCTGCGCGGCTTCCGCCTGAATCGCCTTATTCAAGGCTCCGCTTAAAATCTGGATTCGCGCGACCTTCATCTGCTCTTCAAACGCCGGACTCTGATCCAGTCCCATTTGTACCGCCTTAGCGGACATGACCAGCGCGCGGGCGTAATTCGCGGCGAACTGCTTTCGCACGCGAGCCGGCATTTTTGGCTGTACCGCAGCAATCACCGCTTCGAACTCCGCGCGGGTGATCACGGTCCTGCACTCTGCACCTTCCGATCTTTCCGCTCCCGGTTTTTCGCAAAGACCATCGATGGTGATTACAGGAGTGGATTGCGGGATCTCGACCGTAGCCTCCGGATGGG
>JASHRB010000668.1 GCA_030037575.1 Candidatus Sulfotelmatobacter sp.
GGCCCGTGGGCTGATTGAGGCTGGCCGAAGTTGCCGGGCCGCCGTCGCCGCCCGAGCCGCCGCCGGCATACACAACCGCCGAACCGCCCGAAATCTTATACACGAGGTTGGCATTGGTATCGGCCACGTACAGGTTGCCGAGAACATCGGCCACCACGCTCTGGTTGCCGTTCAGCGTCACCCCGCCGGTATTCGTCTGGATCGTGCCCGGCGTCTCGGTCACCTGCGCCGCCGAGCCATTCCCCTGCACCAGAGCCGTGACGATCACCGCGCCGGTGGAATTCGTCAGCTCGACGGCGCCATACCGTTCCCCTGCAGCCTGCGGCGTAAAGGTTACATACACCACGCATGACGCGCCTGCCGTTACCGCTCCGCTGCAGGTACTTCCCGAACTAATTGCGAAATCCTGCCCCGACGCGCCCTCGGTCACGACCGCCGGAGTGCCCAGCGTCCCTCCCGTGATAATGTCAAACGTCACCGGCTGCGCCGTGGACGTTGTCCCCACCTGCACCGAACCGAAGTCCTGCAGGGCATTCGTAATCTTGTCGATTCTCTCGTTGTCCAGATCGGCGACAAAGATGTTGCCTGAGTTGTCGGGTGCAATGCCGCGCACGTTGTCGAATCCCGAGGCAAGTACGGTCTGCGTGTACCCCCCGCTTCCGTTCGGAGTTTCCTGCAGAAGCTGGCTCTCGGAGCCGATATAGACAATGCCGTTCTTGACCGCGACCCCTGACGTGCCTGTGGCCCCCGTAAAAGGCGTTCCCTCCGTATAGGTGGTTGTGGTTGCAACCGGACCCACCGGCGTAAATACACGAACTTCACTGGCACTCTCGTCGGTCTGATAGATCACACCATTCGGATCGATCGCCATATTACGCGTCAACTCGAAGTTACTTGCGATTACATTCTGCGTATAAGTGTCATTGGAGGAGTTGTAGATGTATTTGTATAGAGTGGAGCCGGTGTTGTTTGTATAGATATTCCCGTATCCGTCGACTGCCACGCCGGCCGGATAACCGACACTGCTTTGCGGAATGATTAGCGTAAACGTGTAGGTGCCATTGCTGTTGGTGACCTTATAGATCCCGCCGGCGCTTTCATCGGCGCCATAAATCACGCCGTTGGCATCGATCGTCACTCCATAAAATATATCTTGCGGCCCACCGATGCTGGTCGTCGTATAACTGCCGTTGTTGTAGGTGGACTTGTACATCCCGATAAAGTTATCGAATCCACTGTACACATTGCCGGCGGAATCGATCGTAAGACCTTCAGGCGGTTCGCCACTGTATATCGCTGTGATGCTTGCGCCCACCTGCGCCGTCTGTGCAGACAGGCACGGAGTGATTCCCGCCACCATGCCACAGCCGATAAGCAGCATCAGCAGCGCGCGGAGGCAGAGCCAGTACGGGGTCGCGGCCCACGGCGCCGCCGGGGCCATCCGGAAACTCTTGTGAAAGACACGCAGAACGGAAAACATTGAACACTCCATGGCAGCTATTACTGCCTCCCAAAAATCTCTTGACACAGACGGCAGCGACGGTGCGCCCCTCGGCCACAAACCGAAGGGAAAGCCGCCGGCAAGCACATTTCGGCTGTCGCCGGGGTTCTCGCCGATCTGCCGCTGGATCAGCGGAACAGACCACCGGTCGCGCCGGGCGAAATGGAACTAAAGTTTTTACGGAACCCTGCAGGCTGGGGGAGCCCGGTAAGTTCACAGATCAGTTCATCCCTGGGATACAAAGTTGCTGAGGGACAGTGCAGAATATAGAGGATGGCTCGCGCCGACGCAACGTAACTCAAGTAATTGTGCACTTATGGTCGGCTGCCCTCCCACGGCTACACATGGTATGACATCGAGCCCAGACAGCAGTAGATAGATTTTGCCAACGAGTATCGCAAAACCATAAGGAACTACATCGAAGCGGGTTTCGGGCCATTGGGGGACTTTGTGCCCGTGATTTCTCACCAAACTACTAAAATAAAATCGGGGGCCGCTAGGATTAAGAGCTTCACGATTGGGGGCAGAGGCAGAAACGCATGGTCTTCGACAGCTTCGAATAGGGGATGCAAGCGCTCGCAGCGCTGCACAACAGCGTGACTATCGGATCATCGGTTACGCAGTGGAAGGCGGTAACCAAGCCACCAGGCGCTTGTACACATAAAGAAACTGCGACGGTCTGGCGGACCGCGCTATTTGCCAGCAGATCCGCATTGTCTGCGCAGGTGTGCCGGTAAAACAATTTTTATCTTTAGAACAACAATTTCGATGCCACTTGAATTACGCGCGGGCTTACGTCCTGTTGAATTTGTCCGAAGTTGGGCGACCTGATATCCGATACGGGCAGCCGAAAGTTGGTGTGGTTCAGGAAATTGAAAAGCTCACCGCGAAACTGAAGTTCTTTACTCTCAGTCACCGGAATGTTTTTGAACGCCGAGAAATCCCAATCGGCGTAAGGCGGACCTGCCACCACGTTCCGCCCTTCGTCACCAAACACCTGAAATCTCCCCAGCGGATCCGGTTCGAGTTGCTGGAAGGCGCTCACGTTCATCCACTCCTGGGGCGCGCGCGGGCCGTTGTTGGGATTGCCGATCAGGTTCGGCCGGTTGGCGGAGAATCCGGTGATTTCCGGTGCGGTTCCCTGCAGCGAAACGTCATTGGAATCAAAAACGGTGAACGGTGTTCCGGTCATCGCGGTGACGATGCCGTTCAGTTGCCAGTGTCCGAACGCTTGCTGATACCAATTGGCCGGATGGTTCCAGAAGGGAAGATTCCACTGATAACTCAGCACCCAGCGCTGCCGGGCGTCGAACATCGAGCGCCCGCGCTCGGCTCCGAGATCGAAGGGATTCTGCGCGAGATCGTTTTCTCCCGCTACCGGCTGCGCAGCCGAGCCGGTGATATTGAACGAAGACACGTCATCGATCGAATGCGAGTATGTGTACGAGGCGAGAAAGGACAAGCCGCGACTGAAGCGCTTGCGCAAACTTGCTTCGAGGGCGTTGTAGCTGGAGTTGGCGATACTGGCGATTTCTCCAATGGAGCTGTAAATGCAATTATTCGGCTGCGCCAGTGTGCATCCGGAATAAAGACGCCGCTGGTTGACATTGTTTTCGTTCGAGATCGGCTGGCCATCTTCCATGCCGGGGATGAAGATCGCCGGATCGCCCTCGATGAACCGCGGCAGACGCACCCCGGTCGTGCCCACGTATCCCGCCTGCGCAAGCCAATCCTGGCCAAAGGACCGTTGAACATTCAGGTTCCAATCCTGCGCGTAAGGCAGATGCAGATTGCGCGCGACCACCAGCAGAGTCATCGGCTCGGGAAACGCTTGGCTGAAGGGATCGGGCGTGTAAAAGGGATTGGCGAACGAGTTGACGGGAAAGCTGAT
>JASHRB010000669.1 GCA_030037575.1 Candidatus Sulfotelmatobacter sp.
GTCTTCGGCCATCTGTTATTTATTTCAGTTCTCGTTGAAAGAAATCGTCGATCATGTGGAACAGATGGTCGCGGGCCTCGGCGCCGCTTATGCTGTGCGTCTTGTTGGGATAGATCATCAACTGGAATTGTTTGCCGGCATTGATGAGCGCGTTGATCATCTGCATGCTGTTTTGAAAATGCACGTTGTCGTCGCCGGTGCCGTGAGCGAGGAGGAGCGCGCCGTGGAGCTTGTCGACCTCGGCGGTGACGTCGGAAGCGGCGTAGCCTTGCGCATCGTCTTTGAGCTGACCCAGGTAGCGTTCGGTGTAGATGCTGTCATAGTTCACCTGATTGGTGACGGGAGCAACGGCGACGCCGGCGCGAAAACGGTCGGTATGCGTCAAGCTGTACACGGTCATCGAACCGCCATTGGACCATCCCCAGATTGCCATTCTGCTTTGATCCAGCTGCGGATAGGTGGCCAGAAGCTGATCGAGTGCGGTCAGCTGGTCTTTTAATTCGATGGCGCCGAATTCGTGGCGAATCGCGGTTTGGAATTTTCGATCGCGGCCCGGTGTGCCGCGATTATCGACGGCGAAGACGGCCAAGCCCTGGCGCGAAAGAATCTCATCGAAGGGATTTTCCAGTTCTTTCAGGACCATCTGTCCGGCGGGGCCGCCGTAGATGTACACGACCAGGGGGATTTTCGCGCCCGGCGGCGGGTTCGGAGGCAGCAACAAACGGCCGTAGAGCGTGGTGCCGTCGTCGGCTTTGAACTCGAGGAATTTCGGTGCGCGCAGGCCGTATTCGCCGATTTCGTCGTTCGCCTGCCAGACGGGAAAGCACGATCCCGCAACGGCGCAGACAGAGATGTGCTGGGCGGTGAGCGGGCCGACGAAAGTCTGCTCGTAGTGTTTCGCGTCCGCGGAGAAAGTGGCGGAGTAGATTCCTTCTTGGGCAGTGAGGCGCTCGAAACCGGTTCCATCGAGCTTGATCGAATAAATCTGCTTTTGGCGGGGATCGTCCTTGTTGCAGGAGAAAAAGATTGTGCCGGTGGTTTCGTCGACGCCCTCGACGCCGAGGACTTCGAAGTCGCCGCGAGTGATTTGATTTACAAGCTGGGCCTCGCCTCCCAGAGGGTTCCGCTTGTCGAAACGGTAGAGATAAAGCTGCGTGGTGCCGTCGCGCCAGCTCGACCAGAGAAAGCGATCGCCGGACTTTAGAATGCGAAAGTCGCTGTTGACGTTGATCCAGGCATCGGGGGCGGTCTCGGTGAGGACCTTCGTCGATTTGCCGGATTTGGCGTCGACGAAAAACAAATCCATTTGGTCCTGGTTGCGGTTGAGAAGCTCGGCCCAGATGACTCCTTCGCCCACCCAGCCGAAGCGAGGGAGGTAAGCGTCCGCAGCAGCGGCCAGAGAAATCCAGCGAACTTTGCCCCGGTCCACGTCGGCTACGCCGAGTTTGACCACGGGATTGGGATCGCCCACTTTGGGATACTTCTGGTAGTCGACGGTGGGATGAGTGGGCAGCAGGTTGGCGATGGGATAGGTGGGAACTTCCGTCTCATCCATGTGGAGGAAGACGATCTGCCGGCTATCGGGCGACCAAAAATAATTGCTGCGCACCGAGAGTTCTTCGGCGTAGACCCAATCGATATCGCCGTTGAGCAAATCGTCGCCCGAATCGTCGGTGAGTTGTTTCTCGTTCTTGCCGGAAATGGAGCGAACGTAGAGATTGTGTTTACGAATGTAAGAAACCCGGGAGCCGTCGGGAGAAAATTGGGGGTCGCCGCTGGGATCGGGCGACGAAGTGAATTGGACGGCCGTGCCGCTGGCTGGATCGAAGAGCCAGAGTTGACCGCGCGAATCGAAGAGCAAGTGCTTCGAATCAGGCGCCCAGACGTAGGCGGCGACGTGATAGCGGGTGAGGCGTTCGCGCTCGCGCTCATTTTTTACTTTGTTGTAATCGGGCACGAGCGAGGCCAGTTTGCTGGCGCTCAACAGAACTTTTTTTTCGCCCGTGGCGGCGTCGATGTACCAGAGTTCGCCGCTCTCGTCGTTGTCGGCACGCTGGACGAAGGAGAGTTTGGCGCCGTCGGGGCTCCACTCGAGGTTTTCCGGGCCGCGTCCGCCCAGGCCACCGGGGGCATAAATGGCTTCGATGGTCAGCGGTTTGGAGGGCGCAGATTGTCCGAAAAGCGCGGTGAGGGAACAGGCGAAGATAGCGGCAAGAGGGGAGAGCAGCAATCTCTTATTCACGGAAAACCCCGAAGTGTGAGGTGAAGAACCGACGCCGGGCGAACGAACGAGTTTACACCACCGGGAAGGCGGCATGAATAAGCATGACGGGCATGCTCAGATCCTCGGTTCACAAACAGCGTCCCCCCAGAATGACCATCCGACGCGAACCGGGCGGCCCCTGACATCGCGGCCAGGCGCGGCTTTTCGCGTGGTAAAATCAATGGCGAGCCCTTCGGGATGCTTCCAGAAATCGAAAATCTGCTGCGGCTGCAAGATGCGGATAAGGAAATCCGCCGCTTGCAGGATGAAATTGCCGAACTGCCCAAGCGCGTGGCGGCGATTGAGCAGAAGCTGGCGGGCACCCAGGCGCAACTGGACCGGGCCCAGGCCGCGGTCAAAGCCGACGAAGCCGGCCGCCGCCAGCACGATACCACCATCGCCGACCTGCGCGGGAAAATTTCCAAATACCGCGATCAATCGCTGGAAGTAAAAACCAACGACCAATACAAGGCGCTGCTGCACGAGATTCAGTTTGCCGAAAAAGAGATCGCGGCGACCGAAGACAAGATTCTCGAGCTCATGTTGAAGGCTGACGCGCGCGATAAGGAGGTAAAAGCCGCGCAGGCGGAATTGAAGGCCGAGACGTTGGCGATCGAGAACGAAAAAGCGCAAGCCCGCGAGCGTACGGCGGCGGACGAAAAACAGCTTGCCGAGTGGCGCGCCAAACGGAACCAGACGCGCTCCGTCGTGAACGAGGATTTGCTGCGGCATTACGACCGGGTTTTGAAGTTTCGCGGCAGCGCAATGGCAGAGGTTCGCGACCAGAAATGCATGGGCTGCCAGGTCATGCTGCGGCCGCAGACCTACAACGACGTGCGCGCCGGGCAGCAGACCATGGTTTGCGAGTCCTGCCAGCGCATTTTGTATTTCGATCCGGCGAACCAAGTCAAAGCCCCTGAACCGGAGCAGCATAAGCGGCCGCGGCGGCACCATCCCAAGCTCGACGCCCCGCAGGCGTGGTATTACCGGGAAGATTTTGGCGGCGTGGGCGAAGTTTTATTGTGCCTGACAAACGCCGGCCCACAGGCGAGCCGGCGCGTGTTCGACATGCACACCGGACGTTTGCTGGGCGACATCCTGCTTCGCGAGGGCGATTACCGGCACGCGTTTCCCGAGGACATCAGCGGCGCGATTCGGCTGAATGGAAACTGGTCGGAAGACGACATGGAAACCTGGGGCGCCGAAATGCCGATGACCGCGCTCGATTCGCTGCACTTCGATTTGGAGGCGGCGCGCCAGGAAATGAACGCCCGGCATGTCAAGGCGGCAACGGAGGTTCCTACCGAGCAAGCTGCCAGCTAAGCGCGAGCCGCGCCGTACAAGCAACAGGCGAAAGGGTCGGGCGCAACCTGGTGCAGTGCCGGGCGGTTTCGGTGCCCGCATTCGACTTTCTTGTTGCCCCTGGGACCAAACGCCAGGATGACAGATTCAGGGGCGGCTCCGCCCGGCAGGGTGAGCCGCTATGCGGCAGATCTCGCCTGCGCTCTGCCGGCCTGGGTTTCCTGGGCATGGTTTCAAAGCGCTGCGCAAAACCGCGCACGCCTCCGCGACCTCTCCTCCTGGTGAAATTTGCAGTCGCCATCGCTTTGCGGCGCTTGCCGTTTGGCTTGTCTTCGATCTGTGGCGGCGACGAACTCCCACCGACCCGTGCTGGCGGCACTCCGGCCTCGGCCTGGCGTCTGGCGGCAGCAGCGCCGAGCCTGTGCCCTCTGCGCACCCATCTGCGGGGGCATTTACCATGTTTCCATGGCCCCGGCGACGCCTTGCAGTCCGAGTGTAAGAATCTCACTCCGCGGAGCATCGCGACTGAAAAGCGGTCACGTCTGGGTCTATCGCTCCGACGTTATTTCTGCGGACCATGTTTCGCCTGGATCGCTGGTCGGCGTTAAGGATGCGCGCGGGAAGTTTTTCGGGACTGCGTTGTATTCGAGCGCGTCGCAAATTGCCGTGCGGATGATTTCGCGTGCGCCGGTTGAGGATTTTTCGGCGCTGCTGCGCGAACGGATCGGCGAGGCCATCGCTTATCGAGAGCAAGCCGTTCGCGAGACCAATGCCTACCGGGTGATTTTCAGCGAGGCGGATTTCCTGCCGGGTTTGATTGTGGACCGGTACAACGATGTTCTCTCGCTTCAAATTCTCACGCAGGCAATGGATGCCGACACCGTGCGGGAGGCTTTGATGGCGGAGTTGAGCGAGCGCCTGCAGCCGGCTTCGATTGTGGAGCGCGTCGAGCCCCGGGTGCGCCAGCTGGAACAATTGTCCCCGCGATCGTCGGGTCTGCTGCAGGGCGAGCGCACCGCGACAATTTTTACCATGAACGGCGTGCGCTTCCATTTTGAGGCGCTGGAGGGGCAGAAGACGGGAGCGTTTCTCGATCAGCGGGAGAATTATGCGGCAGCGGCGCAGTATGCGCGAGGCGAGGCGCTCGACGTTTTTTGCTATCAAGGCGGATTTGCCCTGCACCTGGCACGACATTGTGAGCAGGTGACGGCGGTAGACAGCTCCCGTCCGGCGCTGGAAATCGGGGAGCGGAACGCGGGCCTCAACCGCGCGCTTCTCCAGGGCAAAGAAATCCAGTGGATCGAGGGCAACGCCTTCGACCTGCTCAAAGACCAGGCTGCCGGCGGCAAGCAATACGACACCATCGTTCTCGATCCGCCGGCTTTTGCAAAAACCAGGCGCGACCTCGATTCGGC
Source organism: Candidatus Sulfotelmatobacter sp. (assembly GCA_030037575.1). Classification (GTDB taxonomy): domain Bacteria; phylum Acidobacteriota; class Terriglobia; order Terriglobales; family Acidobacteriaceae; genus Sulfotelmatobacter. The sequence goes on from JASHRB010000669.1 coordinate 4,981, forward strand.
GCTGCGCGGATACAAAGAGCTGAACCTTCGCGCCCTGAAAATGCTGCGGCCGGGGGGCG
>JASHRB010000670.1 GCA_030037575.1 Candidatus Sulfotelmatobacter sp.
GCAACCCAGACTGGAAAGTATCAAATTCTCGTTGAACGGAGATTCCATGGTGTGCGCATAAGACGCACGCAGCACCGTGTTAGTCGACTTGATGTTGTATGCCGCACCGAGCCGGGGCTCGGCTTGGTCGTGACTGGTCAGGCCGTTATAGGTGTCGCCCCGCAAGCCTAGATTGAAATTCCATGGTCCCTGGGTAATCGTATCCTCGATGTAAGCCGCGACCTCTTTTACGTCAGTGTGCGTGAGATAGGGAGCGTTGGTCTGGACACTATAGGGAATGCCACTGCGGGTCAAGTCGTAGGGTGCCAGAGTCGGATTGAAAAGTGGGTAGAGTGTGGTGTTGGCCGGCTTATAGGGCCCTCCGGTGTTGGGCTCATCGCCGAGGGCGATATCGCATTGCGAGGGGCTGGTGATGCCGGGCTGCACGGGCGCAGCGACATAGGTACCAAAGGCCCGGTCGGTGGCGACTGTATCAAGCGTGACGCAGGGCGCGTTGTATGCCGGATCGACAATTCCCACCGTGTCGTCCTCATTCAAGAACGTCTGTTCGTAGCTGAGCCCGCCCTTCACATTGTTAATACCTTTGACGTAGGAGAGCGTGGCCCGCGCTCCCGCGTTCATAAGGCTGCGATTCTGGCCGACGGTTTGGCGCTGCAAGCTCGGCGGGCCAAGATCAGCAAAAGGATTGCCGCTGGGGTAATAGTTATACCCGTCACGGCGCACCCATGCAGCCAGAGTAGAAACCATGTGCGCATTGAGCACCCGCGTCCAGGAAGGAGCAATGTTGAAGGTGCCGATCTTGGAGCGCTGGTCGGTGGGGCCGACGACTAGGCCGTTCGGACCGATACCTCCATAATTTTCGACGGTCGGAAGTATTCCATACAGTCCCGTCCAGGGCGTGGCACTCTGCCCGTCGAATGTATTTGGTGTCTGAAACCAGGAGCGCGTGTACTGGAAGTCCAGGCGAATCGAGTCCTTGTTGTTGAATTGATAATCCACGCGGTCGAACAGATTTTCTTCATTCCCCTTATCGTGCAGTACGGCGAATTCCGGGGGATCGAGGAATCGTCCGGTATTCTGGCCGTTTGCGGAAACAAAGTTTCCCCAGTTCTTGCCGCCGTAGGCGAGCTCGGCCGCCAGGTTGGACGTTGCAAACGTCCCGTATGAGCCGGTCACGCTGCCGTGAGGCGTGGTCACCCCTTGGCCCGAGCGCGTGGTGGCTACGATCACAATGCTGGTCTTGCCGCCAAACTCCGCCGGTGGCGCACCGGAGATGACTTCCATCGACTGTACCGCGTCGAGCGGCAGCTGATTCGAAAACACCTTACTTTGCTGATCAGTGATTGGCTGGCCGTCGACCGAGAACGAATTCTCCGCGTGATCGCCGAGGCCATGGAACAGCCCATTCGAATCGGCGGCAATGCCCGGCGTTGCCAGCGTGACTTCCGAACTCAGTCCCGAAGTCGTGCTTTCCAACGGAATCTTATTGAATAAGTTTCTGTCTACGTCGGTGTGAAAGGTGGGGTCGTTCTCTATCAGGTCTGTCGCAGACGCCTCAACGTTCACCGTCGTGCTTGAGCCGCTGACTGCGAGACTGATATTGACGGTGGTGGGCACCACAGACCGGACCTCCACATCCCGCGCAACTCCAGCGAATCGGGCAGCGCTCACCGTCATGTGATACGGATTAAACGGAATGTTTGAAAAACTGAAGTTTCCCTTACTATCTGTCGTCGCGGTCCGGTCATACTGGCTGACCGGGTTATGAATTTCGACGGTTGCATTCGGAATTACCGCGCCCGAAGGATCCACGACGCTGCCGATGATGGATCCCGAATTGCCGCCTGATTGGGCAGCAGCGTAGACCGCGAAGGCAAAACAAAAGACCGCTGCAAAAGCTGCGCGAAGAGACTTCTTATAAGAAGTCAGCATGAATTCCTCCCAAGAAGGTGAAGAGATTTTGTCCAGTCCAAAAGGTACGGGCGGCCCTGAGACAGCTGGACCGTGCCCTTTAAGTCGACTGAAAGTTGATCTCTAGACTGCGGGAGGCGGACGAACGGTAAGCGCGAAAGACACCAGCCGCTGTTTCGCCGCGACTGGTTCCGCGAGCACGATGGCCAAGACCAGAACGAAAACAGTGCTCGGTAGGGCGGACGAGGAAGCGGGGGAAGCAGAATGAGCAACGACGCAGATCGTACATTGGGCTTCGTCGCTGGAACTGGAATGTTGGTGCGCGGCAAAAACATACGCCGACAACAACATCAGCGATAGACAAAGCCACGCTGTCGCTTTTAAGACTGACCGCATGAAAGCTTTCCCAAGCAGAACAGCCAATCGAATCTACACCAAAATCGGCCCGTGCCGCAAGTTTCGTTGCCATCACTTGGCCATCACTGCCATCACCGATTGCGGCCCGAGCAAAGACCCCGGAGGGAAACCGAAACATAACACGCAGAGGCTCAGCATTTTCTCTGATGCCGCCTTCAACGCAGAAACGGGTCGATTTTCTTCCCGCCGCATGACAGTTCGCTTGGAGAAATTCGGGCCTCATTCTCCAGCTCGAGAAGCTCGCGGCAACAACCTCGTCGAGTTGAGGGTGAACGCCACCTCCGATGTGACATGGATGAAGGCGGCGAGAATCAGCTTCGTCTGTGGGCTTCAAGAGAATTGATCGTGCTGCGAGAAGCCCAGTGTCGGTGCGAACGTGCCCATTTGCTTCAATGCCGCGGCTCACTTGCTATCGGGATTCTCGCCATTTAAAACCGCTCTTGCATCGCCGACCTGCGTGCATCCATTCGAACGGTCGACTTTTTCGACACGTCACGGAGCAACTATCCCGCGGTTATCCCGATTGTCTCTAGCCAGGTCTCCACTAACTGAGGCCATCCCGTAATCGGAAACTTCGTGCGGCGCAGCCCAAACCCGTGCCCCCCGTTTGCATACAGATGCATCTCCACCGGAACCCCGGCTTTCTTTAGCGCAGCGTAATAAACCAGCGAGTTTTTCACATTGTCGACCGGGTCGTCCTCCGCCTGCAGCAAAAACATAGGCGGCGTCTGACTCGTGACCGGAACATACGGATTCAACTCGAACTCTTTCGACGTATTCTCCAGCATGTGTCCCGGATAAAGAGCCACGCCGAAATCCGGGCGGCAGCTTTCTTCGTCGGCGACATCGACAGGTCGGTACAAACGTTGCTTGAAGTGTGTGCTCACGGCTGCCACGAGATGCCCGCCTGCCGAAAACCCAAGTACACCAATCTTGTGTGGATCAATCCCCCACTCTGCGGCGTGGAATCGCACCAGTCCCACCGTTCGCTGCGCATCCTCTAGTGCGGTGAGTGATTTGGGGTATGCGCCCGACCTGGGGAACAGGTGTTCGCCCGGTACCCGATACTTCAACAGCACACATGTAATCCCCTTGGACGTGAGCCAGTCGCAGACCTCTGTGCCTTCGAGAGCCATATACAGAACCCAATAGCCACCTCCCGGGAACACGACTATCGCTGCACCGGTGTTCTTTCCCTTGGGCGAATAGAGTGTCATCGTAGGCCGCGAGACTTTGCCCGCCACCGGCTCCTCACCACCGTCACCCACCATCTTCACGTACTCGGGCCCGGCCACAGGCACCGCATCCGGCGGCTTGCCTGGCCATATTGGTACTTGCATATGTCCCGGCGATGGTTGCCAGGCGGGGGTTTGCGCGCGCAGGACGGCAAATCCAGAGATGACACAGAAAGCCAGGATCAAAGGCTTTAGCACAATTCACCTCGTTTGCAACCAGTGATTGCTTAGGGCAGCAGTCTACGAGCGCGCCTGGCTCCTTGTCCCCAAAGGGGAATCTAGATAGTTAAAGAGTCTGGGCGCAATTCCTTGTTGCTTGCGCCGGTAAGAGGCAGACCGAGGTTACAGTCTTTTGTTGCTAACAGGAGCGGTGGTTGAAAAAGTCCGGTTTCCTCCAAAAGAGCCCAAATTTGGGGCGATATCAGAATGCCCAGAAAATTGAGCAAGTCGCGGGTGGGCCATCCTAGGAGTGTGTCCGAGTA
>JASHRB010000671.1 GCA_030037575.1 Candidatus Sulfotelmatobacter sp.
CCTCGATTCTTGTGCGGTAAAGGGCGCCGTTATCAAGAGAACGGTCGATAGGGCGAAGCTGATGTGCCGCATAGCACCTCTCGAGGCCGCAGAGTTTACCGAGTACTGACTCTCATTGCTCTTAAAGACTCCGCCGAGGTTTCTGCAGTTCCAATCTTTTCCTTCGAGGGCCGCCAAACCCTGTGGGGCGAACTAAGCATTACCATCGGCGTTACCCTCGAGGAAGGGAATTGCTCTGACTCGGCACCGAATCACTGTGCAGCCGCCCCTCGTGCTACAGTTTTCTCGGGCATCGAATGCCTGAACTCCATGGAACCGCGACTAATTCTCATCAATCTGCTCATCAAGCTGGGTGTAGCGGCGGCCGTGTCGAGCACGCTTGTCCGTTCCAAGGAATTCAAGTCGCTGCTGTTTCGCGAGGAACGAAATTTTCGCCAAAAGTTCTACCTGGTTTTGTGGATGGCCTTGCCGATCGTGGTTGGGGTCTGGATTCGCTTTTCCTCCCAAAGTTTTCTCGCCGGCGATCTCAGTTTTGAAACTGCGCTTTTGCTCGGGGTCATCGGCGGCCGCTGGGCGGGAACTCTTGGCGGCACACTCCTGGGCATACCCGCGCTGCTGCACGGTGAATGGGCCGCACTGCCGTTCGAGGTGCTCTCCGGTTTCGTCGCCGGCCAGCTTCGCACCATGGCCGCCGACAAAGACGATATCTGGTCGTTCTCGCCGTTTATCGATCAGAGCATTTTTCGGCTGATCAAGCGCAACCTGCCGCGGCCGCGGCTGTTCGACTGGCAGGTGATGTTTTTCACGACTGTCGTCGGCTTACGTTTCGTGGAAACAGAGCTGGCGCGCACGCTGCCGAACTCAATTTTCAGTCTGGAAAGTCCCGGGAACTGGTGGGTATGGGCGGCGATTTATGCCGCCTCGGTGACTGCCACCGGCATTGAGCTTAAGGTTTTTAATAGCGTTCGAATTCAGATCAAGCTGGAAGAGCAGGAGCGTTTGCTTCTACACACCCGCATGGAAGCGCTGCAAAGCCAGATGAATCCGCACTTCCTGTTCAATACTTTGAATTCCATCTCTTCTCTCGTGCGCTTCGATCCTGATACGGCGCGCGATCTGATCTCGAAGCTGGCAACCATTCTTAGACGCTTACTCAGCAGTACCGATTCGTTTGTCCCGCTGCGCGAGGAACTCGAATTCATCGATAATTATCTCGATATAGAAGTTGTCCGCTTCGGGCACGACAAGCTGAAAGTGGTGAAAGAACTCGACCCGGCCTCGCTCGATGTGATGGTACCGAGCATGTTGCTGCAGCCGCTGGTGGAGAACTCGATCAAGCATGGATTGTCATCGATGGTCGAAGGGGGAAGGATTTACCTGCGCAGCCGGCTTTCCGATTCGCGATTGGTCATCGAAGTGGAGGACAATGGCGTGGGCATGGCCGCCACCCAACTTACCGATTCACACAACCTTCGCAGCACGGGGATTGGGTTGGCGAATATTTCGGAGCGGCTGGAAATGCTTTACGGAAACACTGCGCGCATGACCGTGGACAGCGGGGAAGGTAAGGGAACGCTGGTGCGCATTCGCTTGCCCTTGCTGCAAACTACGGGAGCAGTGCCCGAGGCGTTTTACGAAGAGCGTTCCAGCACGCGACGGTAATAATCTTCGTACTGCGGGACGATCTTGCTTGAGCAGAAGCGTGACTGTGCAACGCCGCGGGCGGCTTTGCCCATTTCGCGAAGTTTGCGTTCGTCGTTGAGCAGTTCGATGGCGTATCGCGCCATCGTGTCGACGTCGCCCACATCGGCAAGGTAGCCGCTGACTCCGTGTTCAATCACTTCCGGCACCCCCCCGGTGCGGGTGGCGATGGGCACCACTTCGCACGCCATAGCCTCAAGCGCGGCCAATCCAAAGGATTCAAGCTCGCTCGGCATCAATAAAATGTCGGCGATTCCCAACCTGTCCTGCACCTGGTCCTGCTTGCCCAGAAAGTGGACATCTCCGTGAATTCCTTTCTGCACCGAGAGCCACTCTGCGACGGAACGGTCGGGGCCGTCGCCGATCAGCAGCAACTTTGAGGGAATTTTTTTGTGCACGCGGTCAAAGATCTCGATGACATCCGAGAGGCGCTTCACGGGACGGAAATTCGAGAGATGCACGAGCAACTTCTCACCATTTAAAGCGTATTCCTGGCGAAGCTCAGCGGCGTTCGGATTTCTGGTGTAGAAGTCGCAATTCACCGAGTTGTAAATGACCTGAATTTCCTTCTTTACATCGAAGACGCGCATGCTGCGGTCGCGCAGATAGTTGGAGATCGCCGTGACGCCGTCGCTTTGATCAATGGAATAGCGGGTAATGGACAAATAGGAGCGATCCAACCCAACCAATGTAATGTCGGTGCCATGCAGGGTTGTGACGAACGGCAGGCGGCGGCCGCGCGGGCCGTCGCCGAGCATCTGCCGCGCGAGCAGCGCGCTTACGGAGTGTGGAATCGCATAATGTACATGCAAGAGGTCGAGATCGTACAACTGCGCAACTTCCGCCATGCGCGTGGCCAATGCCAAATCGTATGGCGGATAATCGAACAGCGGATAACGCGAGACTTCCACTTCGTGATAATGAATGTTGGGTTCTTCGCCGCGCAGGCGAATGGGTTGGGCGTAAGAAATAAAATGAATTTCGTGCCCGCGCTGCGCCAGCTCGAGTCCAAGTTCGGTGGCTACGACGCCGCTGCCGCCATA
>JASHRB010000672.1 GCA_030037575.1 Candidatus Sulfotelmatobacter sp.
GACTCGGAATCGTAAGCGCCAGGGAAAATCAGGACCGCAGCCTTATTCAGCGGACACAAGCAGGTATCGAGGTGATAGCAGAAGCGATCGACCAGCCGCATCGGAACAACTGGAATTTTCAATTTCGCCATTTCATCCCGAAACCTTTCCACTCCTCCGCAGGTTGACCGAAAACCGTAGCCCGCATAAACCCGCGACCAACCGGGATGCCAAAGCAGATCGCCGTGCCCTTCGAGATGATCGCCGTCGGCCAAATTGAGATCGACGACCTTGTAACCGCGCCGCCGAAACCAGTCCACGAAGAATGCCACTTCGCGCTGCCGTGACGCGTGAACCATGCGACTCGGAACGATAAACTTTCCTAGGTCTTCGTGAAAGCCGACAAAAACCTGGTTGGCCGCGAACACCATGTCTTCCAGGCCTGGAACCGGATCGATGGTAACCGCTTCGCATCCCGCGGCCGCGAGCGCCGCGCACAGAGCCCGCCACTGCTGCCGCGCCCTGTGCTGGTCGACCCGGGAGTTGGTCGACATGTAGGGGTTTTTCTGATCGACGACGTCGAAATAGTCCGGAGAGCAGAGCAGAACTTGCTTCGCCATTCCTGAAATGGTACCGGCGCGATCCAATCGCAGGCAAGATTACAGCGACGGGATCTCGTGACGGCGATTCGGCACTAGTCTTCAGCCGACCCGGTGCACGCTGACACAAGAAAACCTGGCATATTGCGTCAGATTCATCTACATTTAACCTGCTCGCGCATTTGCATCTGGCCGGTCGCGAACCTCAGGTAAGGGAACGCAATCACGTTCACCGGCTCTCGGCAAAACATCTGTACCAAAAGCGGTTCGAGCGTGATCACAAACGTATTCTTCGCGCCAAGATCATCGACCTGTTCCAAGGCAGCCTCAGCGGGCTCAATTCGGACTGCAAGTTCGGTAGAAACCATATCCTCCTTCCATCGGTTCGTAAGCACCCAACTGCTCACGATATACGTTCCGACAAAGAGCCAGAGGATGACCCGTGCGGGTCGCCGTCGAAGCCTCGCTCCGAAACGCCATTTCGCCAGAGTATCAGCGGAAAATGCAAACCCCAGGCCCGCGAGTATCGACCACAGTCCGGCAATATTCATTGAGTAGCGTAGCGTCTCGAATTGCGCTACATCGCCGCTCTGCAACTGGTAGTAGCTCCGAACGTGCGATGCATAGAGCAAGAGATAGGCAAAGAGCGCGCCGACCGCGTAGACGCCGCGTCTCTTTGCTCGCATCGACGCAATCAACCCGAGGAGAACGAATATGCCCCCGCCGAGATGCCAACTGACGGAGGCATACGATTTCAGGAACAAGGGCAACATCGTCCGCAGAACCGCGACGTTGAAGGGAAAGACCGCATACTCAGCCATTTCCCTCCGGGCGACGGTCACGATACGAAGCTGAACCAGCGCAAACACGATGCAGATGCCGCCGCTGGTAAGCGCCGCCAGATTTACGAGCCATCGCTTCCGTTGCGCGCGATTTGTTGTGTCCGGGTTGAACATCGAGCCGGTCAGAGTAATCACGGGGACGAGGAGCACATTTTCTCTCTTCACGGCAACGGCAAGTACGGCGGTAAAGGCTAGCGCCAGCCAATTCACGAGTAGCACCCGTGTGGAGTCTGTGTCTGAGTTGAGCAGGCGAACGCAGAGAAGGAAGCACCAACCACAAGCATGTTTGAAACCGGCTCGGCGTATGCGCCGACGCCCTGAACCGCAAATACGGGAGTGAGGGCAAAAATCACGGAAGCCGCGAGTCCCGCAGTCTCTCCACCGATCAGCTTGCCGGAAAGAAATATAAGAACCACCGTTGCCATCGATGCTATCAAGCTCAGGTGGGCAGCCATTGCAGGGCTATAACCAAACACTCGCGTGGCAATCGCGATCACGAGCGGGTAGCCAAGAAAATGCCCTGAAGATGTTTTGCTGACTCTACAGGAATTCTGGTTTCCGACGACACACACCGTCGTCAAATAGCAGGAGTTGCCTGGTGAGCACGTTATAGTACCTGAATTAACATAACGTGCCGACACCGAGTAGATGTACGAATCCTCGTATTCCAAACCGAAAAACCAATGCCCATCGAAAGGAAGCCGCCACAGGAGTGTTACCAAAAGAATCAGGCCGAGCCATCGCCAGTTGTTACACAGTGCTTCCAACAGTTGGCGCTCGGTCACAACAAACAGCACACAACTGACCAGCGCCCCTCCGAGAAGGAAATATAGCAATGTCGGCATCAGATTTTCCAAGCACTGCCACCAGTATTCGGTGTCGGCTCCTACGCCGCCTGCCCGCAACACTTCTTGTACTTTTTCCGGAACCCGCATGGACACGGATCATTCCGCCCAATTTTTAGACCGCCACGAAGAACTTGCCGTGGGGCAGCTATTCCCATGACTTCCGCCAACAACATGTCTGCTTCATTCTGAAGGTGCTGCGCTTTTATGCCTAGTGATAGGGGCAGTGGCACGTCTACGCCGGGGATGGTGTTCAAGAGCTTTGTCTTCTGCGAGTAAAGATTCAAAGCCTTCCTCAGGCGTGGGTCATCCCTCAACGCAACGCGGACATTGTCCTCCAACTCTTCCTTGTCAAAATCGTAGGTCTCATCGTTATGGTAGCGATCCTAAAAGCATCTGCGATTACAAAGGGATAGAACGATTTTTCCATTATTGGTGTGATTTCTGAAATTGGTCGGAACACCAATCCCATTCTCTCCGCAGTCGCGCGAACACCCGAACCACTTGGCCACTGGCACGCCGCTACACCGTAGGCTTAAATAGTTCCGGACGAGTCGCTCTCATCCATTTTTCCACGTCCGCGCGCAGGCTGATAGCAAGTTTGAGCATCTCGTCCGCCTCCTTGTCCGACACGGCCCCAGCTACATCGTAACTGCTCACGTTGCGCTTCTTGCGAAAGCCATCTAGGGTGTCGATGAATTTTCTGCCCGGTGCCGTCGTGAACTCCAGCGATTGGATAACACGGTAGTGATGATTGTCTCGTGCGGCCCTGTAGCCGGCAGTAGCCAGAGCGGCGGTCGCTGCCTGGAGCGCCGCATTGTAGGCGATCGTACACCGCCAGTCGGCGGGCAACTGTTTCACTTGGCAAGCCGAGAGATCGCGATCCGAGATTGCCAACAGGTTCTTGATCTCTTCAGCGGTTGTTGTGTACTGAACCAACCAACTATTTTGAAGCCAACTTTGCAAGCTCATTCTCGGTCCCCAACACGAAAAGTCTCTTCTCCCTCATTACATTGCGCAAGAAATGGTTCCCTGCCTCCAGCTTTGATCGGAATTCAAACACTGGAAAAACGGTCGGGTTGATCTCCCTTCCGAGCGCTCTCTGTGCCGGACTCAGCGCGGAAACAACGTCGCTGAATGGTGCATCGCCCAAAACCATCAGATCCACGTCACTATCCGCTCGCTCTTTCAGACGCGCCACCGAACCGTACACGAAAGCAATTTGAATCTTCCCTCCCAAAGACGTCAGAGCCGAACGGATGACATCGTGGATGCCCACGGTCTTGGATATCAGACTCTTGATTTCCAAGAAAATTGGGCTTTTTGAATTTGCGCGATATAGGACCTGATTGCCCTGAACCGTTCTCACAATGAGGCCCATCTCCGTTAGGTGCTTCAACTCTCTCTGAAGAGCACCGTGGCCGGCCCCAACTGCCCTGACAAGCTGGCGCAGGTAGAATGACTGGTCGGCATGCCCGTAAAGCATGGCCAGCAGCGCGCTGCGCGTCTGGCCAAAAAGCCCTCGGGCTGCGACCTCATAATGCCCTACTGTACTCATAATGGGTACAAGTGTACCCTAAATGGGTTCTCGACTCAAGTCTCACCCTGGACCCCAAATTACGCCTTCTTTGCTGAAGGCGTTCCCATCGCGACGGATCAACCTCAGTTCTCCAGTGAAGAACTCTCTGAGATCGATTGTAGTTCGCGAAAGATATCTGCGTGGTGCTGGCCAAGGTAGCGCGCAACACGGGCATTGCCAAGCAACTTCGCTAGGTAGCCACGCGCTAGGACCAGATTGAGGACCTGATTTCCGTGAGATTCCTCAATAATCCCTAAATCGCGTTGCAAGACTTCCATCTCTTTCTCCATTTTCGCGACCTGTTCCGGGGTCAGGCCCTCGACCACTTTGTGTTTGTCAGGATCGACAAGCATGTCGGAGCGGGTGCCAGCCAGAAGAGCTTTTGCATAGGGCACCGAGAAGTTCCCCGTAGACACCAGCAGGTCGGCTACCTCGATTTGGCGCATTGGTTTGAGCTTTCGTAGAAAGGAGAACACTCCTAGCGACACGCGTTTATTCTTGAGGATCTCGATGGCCTCTTTGCAAATACCATTCAGCAGGTCCCGCTTGCCGGATGATAGCGACATCCACTTTCAATACCTTGGCGATCCTTTCTCCCGAGACGCCGTGGCGAATCGCTTTCAGGATCATGTTGTGTTCCTGAATCGTGGCCATCCGGTTTACTCGCCGATTCTATGTGTAGGTTTCATCATCAGTCGCGACTAAACAGCGCGCATGAGTTTCGCCGATCTGCCTCAAGACCTCAAGGCGCACGTGGCCATCCAGTAACAAATATGTGTCTGACTGGCCGTTGTGTGGAAATACGATCAAGGGCTCAATGATGCCGACTTCGCGCACGGAAGAAAGGACCTGCTCTGGTACTTTTGGCTGGACCGCATGACAGGCTTTACCTGCTTGAGTGGCAGGATGTTTGTGAGCGGCACTACCACTCCTTGGGGATTAAACGCGATGGACACTTGCCTAGCCATATTCAAGCCCTTTCGGTGATCTGAATCCGCTCCACCAGATAGGCG
>JASHRB010000673.1 GCA_030037575.1 Candidatus Sulfotelmatobacter sp.
AATTTGTTCTGCTTACGATGAGGATGGACTTATTTCGGCGAACACCGGGAAATGAAGACTCCTTACCATAGCACACAACCTGACGGCTGAGCAGTGGACGCCTTTCCAGAGACGAAAGACTCACCGTGATTTGTCGCCAGCACTTGGGGACAGTGATCCACCTTGCGCGCGAACCTCGATGGAACCGCCAACCTAGACCATTTCATCAATCATTTACACGGAGTCATCGACGTGGATGCGAAGAAGGATCTGCCCTCGATGTTGGATTGGCCCTGGCGGACAATCGGTTTAGTTCGTTGGATTTGCCAAAAAAACAAAGGGAGGCGCTGAAAAGTTGTCGACAACTTTTAAGTTTCATCCCACGTCCAAGTTTGCTGGGCCGGTCAAATATACAGGATGAAACCGAATGTTTTCAATTGATTAGGTCGGTGGCCATGTGTGTAAATGGCGCGCGACAAAGCCATCGTTCGCGGGTTGTATGAACCAGGACTCGTATGACTTACGAACGGACATGGTTATGCTTAGAAACAGTGATTCAATCTCAGGAATTCTGCGCTCAGGCAACGCGCTGTGGGTGAATATTTTCTTAAGTCTTTCGTTACTGTGGACGGCTTGTGGAGGAGGAAAAACAGCGGCACCAAGCACTGCCCCTAGCACGCCATCACTGCCTCCGACGACGCCGGCGGGTGCCATACCGGTACAATATTGGGGACTTCACGTTCTCGACGTAAAAGATTTTCCGGCGCTCGTGCCCTATGGCGAATTCCGCAACTGGGATACCCAGGCGCAATGGCCCCAGGTGGAGACGTGCGCTCCCAATCCAGCCAGCAACCCCATCAGTACGGACCCTTGCTTTGATTGGAGCACGTTCGACGCGGAAACATCCTCCTTGTTAAACAACCCGTTCACGGTTTCTTCCGTCGCGACTTTCCAGGTAAACGACATCGCTTACACCCTCAACCGAACGCCATCCTGGGCCAGTCCGAAACCGAATGACACGACCTGCAATGGATTAAGCCCCGCCCCTGGCCAATGCGACTTGCCGAGCGACATCAATGCCGACGGCAGCGGTACCGACGCCACCTGGAAGACTTGGGTGACCGCACTGGCAACCCACACCAATGGATTGGATGACCCGACCGGAACCTATACCCAGACCCATGCTCATATCAAATACTATGAGCCATGGAACGAATGGTATCGCAATCCGGAAGTTACAAATTGGTCAGGGGCGGTATCGGTTTACGCTACCTATGCGCAAATGTTGCGCTTAACCGAAGATGCGCGCTGCATCATTACCGGGAAGGGAACGATCCACAATTATCCGGCGGCGGGCGCTTCGACTCCGTGCACGGCGACGGCCATCGACTCCAGTGCAATGATTATGGCTCCTTCATCAGCCTCGGATGAAACCGCTTATCAAGCGGTCATGCAGAACTTTTTATATTGCAACGGCACCGGCACTGCTGCGCCGTTTGCCAATTCGATGTGCAACTGGAGCGGACAGAACTGGGGCAGTGATGCGGTGGACATCATCAATTTTCATTTCTACGCGTCGTTCGCCCAAAGCACTCCGGAAATGGTGGTCAGTTCGGAAATCCCCACGATCCGTGCTTTTCTCGACAGCACGGATGCAGCCAAGCCGCTTTGGAATGGCGAGGGCAGCTGGGGACTGGTCACCCAGCCTCAGGATATTTGGGCTAATGATCCTTACGCGCAGGCCGGGTTCATCCCGCGGATGTTCGCCCTCTACTGGTCGGCCGGAGTGTCGCAGAATTTCTTCTACTCGTACGAATCTTTTTTGTTTACCACCTCAAGCGGGACGTTAATGCAACCCCAGGCTACCGCCTGGACCACAACTTACAACTGGTTGGTCGATGGCACCCCCACGCAGAATCCGTTCTGCCGTACCGGGCAGTTTGGATTCTCGTCAACCGTTTACAGTTGTCAGTTTAAGAGAGCCTCGGGCAATGCTGCTCTTCTCGTTTGGGACGCTCAATATGGACCTGGAGGCACCACTTCGCTGAACTGCACAAATTCGGCGACGCCGTTAATCTGTGGCTCCACCAGCATTACCGTTCCTTCCACCTATTCAAAAGATTGGATTGATATGAGCGGTGCAGTTCATCCCTTCTCGTCAACGCTGAGTGTGGGAGCCAACCCCATCCTGCTGGAAGCGCCATAGTGCTCGATGCCGCCTTACTGACTTGACTACATGCGTCAGACGGAGGTACGGGTCAGCTCGAAATGTGATATTCGTATCTGAGTTGATCCCTCGACGGAGAATCTTTGCCATGAAAACAGCTGCGCTCGTCGCTTTGCTGGGCGCAATTGCCTTTGCGTTTTTTCTGGGCATGCGGCCCGCGCATGCAGCTGGTCCGACCTTGGCGGTGGCCACGGCAGAGACAAGCACGCCCGCTTCTCCTATAGCGCCCACACTGTTCGGAATGCACGTCCACATGCGTCCCATGCGGCCGCAGCCCTGGCCGGACGCGCCGATCGGCACGTTCCGGTTTGCCGACACAGTGGTGGGCTGGGACAAGCTAAATCCGGCCGACGGCAGCTATGACTGGAGGTGGTTTGACCAAGAGATGGCAGAGTTGAAGGCGCATAACGTGGATGACGTTTTATTCACATTCCACTCGACCCCGAGGTGGGCCTCGAGCGAACCCGAACACCGGTGCGCCCGCGGACGTCTTGCCGCGCTTCCGGAAGGCAACAGCATAAACTCAGCGTTGGGAATGTGTGATCCGCCGAACGATTTACGGCCGGATGGAACTGGGTCGGACCAACATTGGATCGATTTCATCAGTGCGCTGGCCACGCACAACCAGGAAGGCAAAGGGGCGCACGTTCGATATTGGGAAATTTGGAACGAGCCGCACAATGATTTCTTCTGGAGTGGCACGCACCCACAAATGGTGCGGATGGCGCGCGACGCATATACCACGATCAAAAGCATCGATCCCCACGCCGTGATCTTGTCACCTTCGGTTGGTACAAACCCGAGAATCGGCATGCGCTGGATGGAAGGCTATCTGGCGGCTGGCGGTGGACAATACGCCGATGTCATCGCCTTCCATGGATATCTGCAAAGCACTTCCGCTATGGATCTTCTGCCTCGGGTGGAGAACTTCAGG
>JASHRB010000674.1 GCA_030037575.1 Candidatus Sulfotelmatobacter sp.
TTCGATGACCGCGTGGAGAAGTTTGCGTCCGATGCCGATCCCCTGAAAGGCGGGAGCGACGGCCATTTTGGCGACTTCAAATTCTCGATCGCCCAGGCGGCGAAGCGCGCAGCAGCCGACGCATCGGTCGTCGACGACGGCAAACAATATTTTGCCCCCGGCATCGAGCAGCGTGCCTCTGGGGTCGGCGAGAACGACGGCCTCCCGGGGTTCGATGCGGAAATAGCGCGCGATCCATTCTTGGTTGAGTTTCCGGAAGGCGGCTTCGTCGCCGGGCTGGAACTCGCGAATCGTAACCTCAGAGACCGAGATAGAACCTTTTTCGCGCGCAGACATTTCCCCAACCTCCGCCGGCAAGTCGCCCTTTCCCCCCAACATTAAATTCGCGCCACATATATGTCCAATATACTAATGGTCTATACTGAGACGATTTGCATATGTATAAAGAAATCGAATTCAGACACCTGCGATATTTTCTTGCGGTGGCGGAGACTTTGCATTTTGGTAAGGCGGCGGAAAAGCTGGGGATGGCGCAACCTCCGCTGAGCCAGCAGATCAAGAATCTTGAGCGGATGCTGGGGTATGGGTTGTTCGACCGCAGCACGCGCGGAGTGAAGCTAACGAGGGTGGGGCGCTTCTTTGAGGAGCGGGTGCGCAACACGATTGCGAAAATGCGCGACGATGTGGAGTTGACGCGGCGCCTGGGGGCGGGCAAGGAGGGCGTGTTGAGTGTGGGATTCAGCGGGTCGATCATGTTCACGGCGCTGCCCAAGGCGATTCGGGCGTATCGCAAGATGCATCCCAAGGTGGAGTTGCGCCTGCACGAACTGGTGACATCGGAACAGCTTCCCGCGCTGCGGGATGGAGCGCTGTCCGTGGGGTTTCTGCGCGACGGCGAAGCGGCGGAGGGTGTGCGCATCGAGCCAGTGTTGCGCGAGTCCTATGTTGCGGTGTTGCCGCAAGCGCACCGGTTGGCCGGAAAAGCCATGGTGGCGCCCATCGATTTGAAGGGCGAACCCTTCGTTCTGTTCGCGCGCCGGACGGGAAATCTGGCGTTTGACCGCACCATGGCCTGCTGTGAGGCGGCGGGCTTCCGCCCGATGATTGTGCAGGAGGCACCGCAGTGGCCGACCGTGTTACGGCTGGTTGCGGCGGGGTTGGGCGTGTCGCTGGCGCCGACGTGCGTAGGCAAGTTGACGACGCCGGGAGTGGTATATCGGAAGTTGCGTTCGCGGCATTGGAGTTCGGTGGATATTGGGACGAAAGTCGATGTGGAAAATCCGGCGGCGCAGGAGTTCCTGCGCATGGTGCGGCCCCTGATGCGGGGAAAACCCAGCTAAAGGGAACGGAAGCGTGCAACCGAACTATTGCAGCGTCTGGCTGGATTCCGGGATCGCCCCGGCGCAGATGTTGTAGCGCTTGAGTTTGCGATAGAGCGTGGCCCGGCTGATGCCCAGCATGCGCCCGGCCTGAGCCTTGTCACCTTTGACCTGCTCGAAGACCCGCTGAATCGTGGCCCGTTCGATGTCTTCGAGATCGGTGGGGCCGGCAGCCCCATCGCTCAAGATCGCTTCGGTGGCGATGGCAAGGTCAGACACCAGTTCCGGCGGACAAGCAGAAATGACGGGCGTGTGCGGATTCAGTGCCGCGATGGTCGGGGGCAGATCGCCGGGATCGATTAGAGTTCCGTTGCCCAGAGCGACGGCCCGTTCGATGCAGTTCTCCAGTTCGCGCACATTGCCCGGCCAATCGTAATTCATGAGCGCCTTCAAAGCGGCGTTGGAAACGCGCAGATCGGAGCCGGGCGCGTAGCGCTCGCAAAACCAGTTCACCAGCAGGGGAATGTCGCTGCGGCGTTCGCGCAGCGCGGGAACATGCACGGTGACCACATTGAGGCGGAAATAAAGATCCTTGCGGAAGGCGCCAGCTTTGTACGCGGCTTCGAGATCGCGATTGGTTGCGGCGATGATGCGCACATCAACCTTTACCCGCTGATTGCTTCCCACCGGACGCACTTCTTTTTCCTGCAAAACCCGCAAGAGTTTGGCTTGCAACTCGAGCGGTAACTCTCCGATTTCATCGAGAAAAATCGTGCCCGTATCGGCCGACTGAAAAAGTCCCGGCTTCGATTTGAGCGCGCCGGTGAACGCTCCTTTTTCATAGCCGAACAGCTCGCTCTCGATCAGCGTGGGAACAAGCGAACCGCAATCGACGGCCACGAACGGACGACTCGCGAAGGCTCCGCGAAAGTGAATGGCGCGGGCGATAAGCTCTTTGCCCGTGCCGCTTTCCCCGGAGATCAGAACCGCCGTGCGCGTGTCTTTCAGCCGCGAAGCCACGCGCAAAACTTCCTGAATTTTGGCCGACAATCCGATGATGCCGTGAACGGCTGTTTCCGAGTCGGTACGCTGGCGCAGGAATTCGTTTTCTTCCACCAACCGCACTTTCTCGGCCATGCGGCGCAAAAAGAGACGAAGCTCCTCGAGCGGCGAAAACGGTTTGGTGATGTAATCGTAGGCCCCCAGTTTCATCGCTTGCACCGCAGTTTCGATCGACCCGTGCCCGGTCATGAGCGCGACTTCCGTGCGCAGCAAAAGCTTTTTTGCCCGCTCAAGAAATTCCAGGCCCGACATGTTGGGCATCACCATGTCGCTTAGAATCATGTGAACCGGCTGTTCTTCCAGCAGGGCCAGCGCCGATTCGCCACTGTCGGCCTCGAGACAGATGAATCCCAAGGCTTCGCCGACGGTCATGCACAATTTGCGAATCGTCTGCTCGTCGTCGACGATGAGCAAGCGGACGCGGTCCCCTTCCCTCACCGACGCCCTCGCCGGAGATGGTTTGTTTAGAGCGGTCACCGCGGTTTCCCCATGGTTTTTTCGATCGCCGAGATTAGGTCCTGCACCCGGAACGGTTTTTCCAGGTACAGGGCGCCGATTTTGCGCAGCGTGGTCACGGTTTCCTCATTGGCATAATCGCCGGTGATGATGACAACCCTTTCGGCCAGATCGGGCCGGTTCTCCCTGATCCAGGCATGAACCTGCGCGCCGTCCACGCCGCCCGGGGTGCGCATGTCAGAGACAACCCCAAGGAATTGCCCTTTTTCCAGCAGGCGCAAAGCCTCAGCGCCCGACTCTATGCAAACCACCGGATAGCCGTTGCGTTCGAGCGTGGCGCTGACCAAAGCCATGATCGAGGGTTCATCTTCGATGAGAAGCACCGGCAAAAGACTCGGTTGAAAGGCGGGGCTTGTCATGATTGATCGACTCCTGCGGCCACCCCCAAAGAAGCGGTGTGCGGCGTGGCGGGAAAGCGAACGATGAACGTCGCTCCGATTCCGTTCGGATTGTTGTGGCAGAGAATTTCCCCCCCGTGCTCTTTCACGATACCGTAGCAGATGCTGAGTCCGAGACCGGTTCCTTTGCCCACCTCTTTTGTGGTGAAGAACGGGTCGAAAATCCGATCCGGATGCATAATCCCGTGGCCGTTGTCGGAAAACGAAACTGCAACCGCCTCGCCGGATTTGGCGGTCATGATCTCGATGCGCGCGGGTCGGCCGCTTTCGTGAACCGCGTCGTAGGCATTGTTGAGAATGTTCAGAAAAACCTGCTGCAGTTGATGCGCGTCGCCGATGACCTCGGGCAAATGCTCGTCGAGATGCTCGACCACTTCGACGCCGTGGCTGGCGAAATCGTAAGAACGTAACTGAATCGTGCGGCGCAAGATCAGATTGAGCTGCACCGATTTTTTTTGCGGCGGCATCTGCCGAGCAAAACTCAGCAGGTTCTGGACAATCTGCTTGGTCCGCTGCGCCTCTTGCAGAATCACGCGAATATCCTTGCGCGCGTGGTCCGGCAGGTCCCGATTTTCGAGCAGCAGGTCGGCAAAGCCAAGGATAGCAGTCAGTGGATTATTGACCTCATGGGCCACGCCCGAAACCAACTGGCCGACGGCAGCCATTTTTTCCGCATGAACCAGCTTGCCGCGCAGTTCGGCGGAGTCGGTGATATCGGTCATCACTACGACGATGCTGTTGATGTTGTTCTGTTCGTCGCGCATGGGACTTAAGTTCACCGAGTATTGGCCGGCGTTGCCAGTGGCGCGTAAGATCTGCAGTTCGAGATTGTCAACCTGCCCGCCACGCAGCGTCGCCTGCAGCGCATCCGACAAGGCGCGAACGTAGCCGGGAGCGGCCAGTTCAAGCAGCGGCCGTCCCAACAGTTCGCGCTGCTCGAATCCCGCATCGTACCAGCGGCGGTTGGCATAGCTGATGAGGCCGGCGGTATCGGAGACGAGAATGAAGCTCTGCGTGTTGCTCAGAATCTTTCCCGAAAAATCGCGCTCGCGCTGCAGTTCCGATTGATAATTGCGCAGCCCCGTCACATCGAGCATGAGGCCGCGAATCTGCTGCAGTTTCCCGGAACTGTCGCACATGCCGAAGGCGTTGATCAGCACGTAAATGGGCGAACCGTCCTTGCGGCGAAGCGTGGCCTCGAAATTGTTCATGTGGCCGTCTTTTTCCATCGCCGCCGCGTGGACCTGGCGCTGCTCCGCAGAGAAGTAGACTTGACTCGGGATATCGACTTGCAACAGTTCTTCGCGGCTGGAGTAGCCCAGCATGGTAACCAGCGCGTCGTTGACTTCGACGAAACGGCCCTCCGGAGTGCTGAAGAACAATCCCTCCTGAATGTTGTCGAATAATTCGCGATATCGCCGCTCGGCCTCCCGACGGTCGGTGATGTCTTTCAGAACGTGAATGGTTTGCAGATTTTCACCCGAAGCTCCCTGGATGCGCGAAGTGGAAACCAGATAAGTGCGGTCAAGCGCCGGGTGGATGAATTCGTCTCCCTCCTGGCCCATGGAGCGGCAGAAGGGACAGGAGTAGAGAGCCCGCTCGTTCGTCAGAGCCAGCAGGGCTCGCATATTGACGCCGATCAGTTCCGCGGGCTCGACCCCGATCATATCGGCCAGGGATCGATTCACCCGCAGGACTTTATCGCTCTCATCGTGCACCACAATGTAGTCGGTAATTGCGTCAAAAATTCCCAGCCAGTGCCGGTTGGCCTGTTCGATGCGGGTAAACAAAAGGGAATTTTCGAGGACCATGGCCGCGTGACTGGCGATCGATTGCAACAGTTCGCCGTCCGAAGCTGGGAGAGGATGTGCCAGACCGGTCAGACACAGCCTCCCGGCGAGTTCTCCGCTGGATGCGCAGAGCCGCACCATCACACAGCGCTCCCAGCCTAAACCCGCAGCCAGATCACGGCCAAGCAGCTCAACGGCGGCTCCGGAGATAATCGTCTCCCCGCTCGGCGAGGCGGACTGGGAAAGGACCTGTCCCAGCTGTTGAAGAAAAACCGGGTCGCCCGAGGCGGCGCGAATCGCGACCACGTTGGCCGCCTGAGCGTCCGGGCTGGATCCTGATCCAGGGTTGAGATTTTTGCTTTGCTCCCACGCCGGCTCGGGATGAATCGCAATCGTTTGGAGCTTGCCATGTTGAGACAGGGCAACCGCGGCGGCGCGCGCGCCGGTTAACTCGGCGGCGCAGGCCGCAAATTTCCGCGCCAAGTCCGGCAAGCGAAGCACGCCGTCGATTTGCCGCGCCAGTTTGGTGATCGCCTCGGCGCGCCGCCGGTGCTGCTCGGATTGGTGGAGATTGTGCGCGACTTCGAGCACAACGGAGACTTGCGCCGCCAGGGTGCGCGCACGGCGAATATCCTGTTGCGAAATGCCGTTCTGGTCAAGCCGGTCGAGTACGCCGAACATGCCCAGCACCGCTCCGTCGACGCCCAGCAAGGGAACGGTCAGCAGCTGCCGGGCGTGAAATTCAGCGATGACTTTCAAATTCGCGCCGGCCAGCTGTGTAAGATCATCGGACCAGAAAACTTCTTGGGCGCGCAGAGCGCGGGTTCCGATGCCCTCCGGGAAAATGTAATCCACCCGCTGGGCTACGCCGCGGTCGGCGCTGTAGCGCACATGGAATTCACCATTTTCGTCGAGCGCCACGAAACATCGCCCGAAACCGAGGAAATCCGCGGCACGCACAACGAAGGCCTGCAGCGACTGTTCCAGGTCGCGGCTGGAACTCAGCTCCGAGGAAATTTCGAGCAGTTGGTGAAGATCCCGCGCCTGGCCCTGCGCCGTGGCGCAGAGCTCGGCGTGAGCCACCGCCACCGCCCCGAAACCGGCAATTGCCGTAACCAACGATCTTTCTTCCGCGGTAAACGGACTTTCGGCGCGCGGGTACACCAGAATCGCTCCCTGCGTATGCGCGGTGCGGAAAGGTGCGGCGATCAGCGTTCCGGCGGAAACCAGGGCACCCAGAGAATGCTGGTCGCCGCCGATGGAAATGGTAATGGCTTCGCCGGCGCTGACGGCGCGCTGCGCGAGATCGGCCGCGAAACGAATCGTCTGGCGATCGTGGCCGGCCCGGAAGGAGCGGGCCAGCTGCGGGGTCTCAGCCGAAACGGCTCGCAATTCGAACGGCCCTTCACGTCGTAAAAGCAGAGAGACGAGGCGGGTTCTCAGCAAAACGCGCAGGCGATCGGCGAGCGCCTCGATCACCGCCGCAACATCGGGCGTTCCATGCAGCGCCTGCGCCACCTCCGCCAGAATCTCGGCTCGGCGATGTTCCTCGCGCGAGGTCTCCGCCAGGCGCGTGGCCTCGAGCAGGCTGCCCAATTGCCCGGCCAGGATGGTCGCCTTCGCGGCCAGATCGTCATTAAAAAACCCTTCATCGGAATCATGCAGGAACGTTGCTGCGCCAATCACTTCATCGAACACGATCAGAGGAGCGGCCATTAACGAACGCGCCCCGAATTGCTGCGCGGCGGGAAATGCGGGATTGGCTCGCCAATCATTGACGAAAAGTGTGCGGCGTGCGCGAACCGCCTCAGAAGTGACGGCGCTCTGCTGCGGCACCAGGTGCAGGCCGATAAAACGCTCGGCGAATTTGCCGTCGGCTTGCTCTCCGATGAGTTCGTCGCCGGCATGACGCTGCCAAAAATACACGCCGCTGACTTGGAAAAACTCGCGGGTTGCCCGACAGAAAAACCGGATCAGCGCCGCGGCGTCGGCGCGCTCGGCGGCTTTGGCCGAAACCTCAAGCAGGAGCTTCTGAAAAGCTCGATCCGGGGTTGGCAGATGGCTACGCTCCGGCGACAAGGTCGAGTTGGCTTCGAGCTGCGTCAGGTTCTCCCCGTTTCCAAACTGTCATCATTCCCACAAGTTATTGAAACTATTGGAAAACTACGCTGCCATCTCATTTTGAGTCAAGCGAAATGGCTCGAGCGGGTGCCTAGGTGTGAAATCCCGAGAAAAATCCAGATCTCGCAATCTCAACCTGAGAATCGGTTATACGCGAAAGAAACTGTGAGACAAGGCTAATTTGGCGCGGAGCCCGGGAGACCGGGGAGCGATCATAAATAAATTATTCTGTGTCAATAGGATGCATCTGGTTACCTTGGTTTTTGCAAAAGCCGATGCGTGGTCACGCCGTTGCTCCCATTGGACTGCCCTAACTCTGCCGGAGGAACTGTGTCTCTGCGACATTCGGGAATGCTGGTAGCCCTGTTAGCAATAGCCATCACTGGCGGCGCGGTTGGGCTCCGGGCTCAGGACGATCACGGAGAAATCGTTCGCCGAGTAAGGAGCCGGGTTGAGCCGGTTTATCCCGATCTCGCGCGCAAGATGAACCTCGGCGGCACGGTGAAAGTTGAGGTCGTGGTGGCAGCGAACGGCACGGTGAAGGAGGCGAAGGTGGTGGGCGGCCATCCGGTGCTGGCTGGCGCCGCCCTGGAAGCAGCCAAGAAATGGCGCTTCGAACCCGCGCCGGTCGAGACCTCGGGGGTGCTGGAATTCAAGTTTGACGCTCATCGCTAGGATCACGAGCGGTTAGCCGGAGGACGGCATGACGATTGGCAGAAAGTTGTACCAGAATTTCGGAATCATCCTCAGCATGGTGGTGGTGCTGTTCATCGTGAACCTGCTGGCGGTGCGGCGCGAGCACGCGGCCAAGGATGCAGCCAAGGCCTCGCTCGAACTAGAGGAAACCACCAACGACGTCCGCTTCCAGATGATGCAGAACCGCCTCTACCTGAGCAACTACCTGCTGAGCGGCGACACGCGCGAAGTGGACCGCTTGAACGACGGTATGCGCATCCTGAGCGAAAAGCTGCAGCAGGGCAAAGCCCTGGCCAACTCCGAACAGGAGCGCGCGGCCTTGAGCAAGGTCGATCAGTTGGAGCAAGCCTGGGCAAAGGAATTCGCGCAGCCACTGATCGATAAACGCAAAGATGTCGATTCCGGAAACGCCACGGTCGCCGAACTGCAGATTTATTACCGCCAGAAAGACGCTTCCTCCTGGGTGAAGAATTCCACCGAAGCTCTCGACCTGGCTGACGTCGAAAACCGCAAGCTGGTCGATGAGGGACGCAAATCCGATGAGACGGCCAGCACTTGGACGATTATTGCCGCCATCATCAGCACGCTGGCCGCGCTCGGTCTGGGCGGCGTGGTGGCCTACAAGACGGCAAAGGAAATTACCGAACCCCTCACCAACCTGATGAAGGTTTCACGGCAGATCGGCGACACCGGCGATCTCGAGCACACGATCGACGTGAACCGGCAGGATGAAATTGGTGAGTTGGCCCGGACCTTCGCCAAGATGGTCACCTACCTCAAAGAGATGGCGGGGGTCTCGGAGTCGATTGCCGGAGGCGACCTTACGGTGGAAGTCAAGCCGAGGTCGACGCACGACACATTCGGCAACGGCTTTGCCAAGATGGTGGAAGGCCTGGGGCGGCTGGTGCGCAGCGTGCGCGATGCTTCCGCCCAGGTGGCCAGCGCTTCCGGGCAAGTGGCGAATGCCTCCGACGATTCGGCAAAGATCGGCCTGCAGGCTTCCTCTGCCATCGACGAAGTGACCAGCACGATGCACGAAATGAGCGTCAACGTGCAGAACATGGTGAAAAGCACGCAGGTGCAAGCTTCCAGCGTCAGCGAAACCTCCGCATCGATCGATCAGATGGTGGCGTCGATTCAGCGCGTGGCCGACACCGCCAAAGTGCTGCTCGACATTTCCAACCGCTCGCGCGAGGAAGTGCACAGCGGCATCACCACCATGGAAAAGGCCACCGACGGCCTGAACCGCATCAACGCCACGATCACCAGCTCGGGAGAAATCATCGGGGCGCTGGGTGCCCGGGCCGACGATATCGGCAAGATCATCGAAGTCATCGACGATCTGGCGGAGCAGACCAACCTACTTGCTTTGAACGCGGCCATCGAAGCCGCGCGCGCCGGCGAACACGGGTTGGGTTTTGCGGTGGTGGCCGATGAAGTGCGCAAGCTGGCGGAAAAGTCGGCGCAATCGACCAAGGAAATTTCTGAACTGATTCAGAGCATTCAGAAAGAAGCCCGCAAGGCCGTCGAGAACATGGACCGCTCAACCGGCATCGTCAACGAAGGGCTGGATCTGGGCGGCGAGCTCAACGGGGCACTGCGCAAGATTTCGAACGTGGTCACAGAAGTTTACAAGTTTGCCCAAGAAATCGGCGCGGCCACGAACGAACAATCGCATGGGTCATCGCAGATCGCGCGTGCCACCACCCGGCTGAATGAAATCACTCACGAAATCAATTCGGCGGTCGAAGAGCAGGCTTCGGGAGCGCAGGCGGTCGTCAAAGCCATGGAGCGGATGCGCGAACTGGTGCAGCAGTCGACCTCCGGTTCGACCGAACTGGCCGCCTCGGCCGAGCAAATGTCAAAGATGTCGCGCGGCCTGCTCGACTTCATGGACCGGTTCACGCTCGGCGAGGGCGCGATGGCCGCCGAGGAGAAACCGCAAACCGCCCGCAAGGCCGCCGCCGCCCGAGCCTAGGACCATGAACCGCGAACTTCATATCGTCGGTTTTCAGGTGGGCCGCGAGACCTATGGCGTTCCCATCAGGTCGTTGCACGAGATCGTGCGCGTGCCCGAGATTACGGCCGTGCCTGACGCCCCCGATTATCTGGAAGGCGTGATTAATCTGCGCGGAAAGATCGTTTCCGTCATGGACCTGCGCAAGCGCTTCGGCGATAAGCAGGCAAAACTGAAAAAACAAAACCGCATTCTGGTCGTGGAGCATGCGGGGAAGCTGGCCGGGCTGATTGTGGACTCGGCTTCAGAGGTATTGAAGATTGCGGCCGAAAACGTGGAAGCACCGCCGGCGGTTTTTCAAGAAGGTGGATTGAACTGTGTGACCGGGCTGGGCAAAGTCGGGGAACGGCTGGTGGTACTGCTGGATATGACCAAGCTGCTCGCTCCGGTGAATTTAAAGCAGAGCGCGAACGCAGAGGCCAAGGCCGGCAAGGCTGAGGCGCGGGCCGCTTCCGGCTCATAACCCCGGCTGCAAGTTTTTTCCCGCTCCAAGGTGTTGGCAATCCGCCAAGCCGGAACCGCCGGGCGCGAGGGAAGCGGACGCGTGAAGAGGCAGGAACGAGAGGAAGCATGAGCACATCCGGAGCGGCACCTGCTCCCATTTTGACGGACGCGGAACTGCGGCTGTTGCAGGCGCTGGTGTACCAGGAGTGCGGCATGCACTTCGACGAGCGCCGCACCCATTTTCTGCAGGATCGGCTGCTGCGCCGCTTGCGAGAAACTCGGGCCGATTCGTTCTATGCCTACTATCGCTTGTTGATCAGTGCGGAAGGCAAACACGAACTGGCGCAATTGGTCGAGAACCTGACGGTCAACGAAACCAGCTTCTTCCGGCACAAGGCGCAGTTGGATTTGTATCAGAAACACGTGCTGGAAGAGATCCTCAAGCGCAAGCAGACGCACCGCGAATATTCGGTGCGGGTCTGGAGCGCCGGCTGTTCCACCGGGCAGGAAGCTTATACGCTGGGCATGCTTTCGGCCGACGCGCTGGCCTATTACTACTTGCGCAATCCGCTGCCGGTCGAGATTGCCATGCCCAAGCCTTTGGTTCCTCCCCCCTGGCGAGTGGAGATTCTGGCCAGCGACATCAGCTATTCGGTGCTGCGGACCGGGCAGGAAGGCGTTTACAACGACCACCAGATGACGACGGTCGATTACAGCTTCCGTTTGCGTTACTTCGATAAGGTCGGCGACCGCTATGCGGTCAAGAAGGCGCTGAAGGAAATGGTGCACTTCGATTTCCACAATTTGAAGACGGAGTATCTGCCCCAGCGTAACGACGTGATCTTCTGCCGCAACGTGATGATGTACTTCGACGAAGCCGAACAGAAGCGGCTGATCGAAAAATTCTATCGCTGTCTGAATGCGGGTGGTTATCTGTTCGTAGGGCACGCGGAGAGTCTGTTGGGACTGACCGAGAAGTTTCAGATGGTGCACCGCGACAGCGGCACGGCTTATCAGCGGATTGAGGTGAAAGAGTGACCGACACGCCAGACGAGCGCGGAGCGGAACTGCGAGAGTTGTTTTTTGAAACCTCGCAGGAACTGCTGCAAGCGCTGAACGACGAATCTCTCAAGCTGGAGAAAAACCCCGGCGACGAAGAGATCGTGCGTTCGATTCGGCGCACCGTGCACACCCTGAAGGGCGATTCGGCTGCCTGCGGCTTGCGGGAGTTGAGCGAACTCGCGCATCAGTTCGAAGATGCCTTGTCGCTCGAGGGCGCGGCGGCGCACGCGGCGCTAGCCGAGATTTCCTTTGCCGCCGCAGACGTGTTTACCGGCATGATCGCCGCCTATCACAGCGGCGCACCGATGCCCGCGACCGCACCCTTGCGAAAGAGGATTCACGAACTTACGGCGGCGCCGGTCAAAAAAACTCGGCGCAAGAAGACGCCCTCGGAGTCGGTCGAGCCGCCGGGCAAAGATTGGACCAGCGCCGAAAAGTTGGCCGTGGCTGAGGCGCAAGCATCCGGCAGCGGGCTTTATGAGGTGGTGGTGAAGATTGACCCCCACTGTGCCATGCCAATCGCCGCCCGGCAGCTGATTCAGAATGCGATCAGCGCGACCGGCAAAGTTCTGGTGGTGCGGCCGGAGGCAAAATCGACAGCCGCCGCCAAGCATGTCGAATTCATCCTGGCCAGCGTGCAGTCGAAAGAACAGATCGCGGCCAAATGCCATATTCCCACAATCGTGGGCGACATCCACATCAATCTGATTCAGGCCCCCCCATCCGGCAACGCCGCCGCAAAAGAACCGGTGCCATCGACCAAGCCCGCGTCGCCGACTCCCGCCTCGGAGAGTTCACCGTCAGAAACAGCGCAGGGGAACGCCTCACCAACCTCCGCCTCGGCAGTCGAGTCTCGCGCTCCAGTTCCGGAACCGGCGGCGCAGGGGGCCGCGGAAAACATTTTGCGCGTCGAAGCGGGGCGCATCGATAACGTGCTCAATCTTGTGGGCGAGTTGATTATCGGCAAGTCGATGCTGCAACAGGCGCTCAACGAGTTCGGCAAGCGCTATCCCAAGGAATTGCTGCGCGGCCGATTTGCCGATGCCATGGCCTTTCAAGCGCGCGTGCTGAACGACCTGCAACGCTCGGTCATGAAGATTCGCATGGTGCCGGTGGAGCAGTTATTTCGGCGCTTCCCCCGTATCGTACGCGACGTGGCGCGGCAGTTGGGCCGCGAAGTCGATCTCGAACTCAGCGGTCAGGACACCGATCTGGATAAGGGTATTCTCGACGCCATCGCCGAGCCTTTGACTCACTTGGTTCGGAACGCGGTCAGCCACGGAATTGAATCTGCCGAGGGGCGGCGAGCGCAGGGCAAGCCGCCTCGCGGAAAGATTCGTCTGCACGCTTACCACCAGGGCAACCAGGTGGTGGTTGAAATCAGCGACGATGGCCGCGGCATTGACGCGCAGAAGATTCGCGCCAAAGCTCTCGAACTTGGAATGACCACGGCCGAGGAAGCGGCGCGCCTTACGGAAAGCGAGACGCTGGAGTTCATCTTCCGGCCGGGATTCAGCACGGCCGAGCAAGTGACGGAAATTTCCGGCCGGGGCGTGGGCATGGATGTGGTGCAGAGCGTCTTGCAGCGCCTGAAAGCCACGATTCACGTCGAGACGCGTCTCGGTCAGGGCACGACCTTCCGGCTGAAGCTGCCCTTGACGCTCGCCATCATCAAGGCGCTCATGTTCTGGGTAGAAAAGCGGCTCTACGCCATCCCCCTCAATTCGGTGAGCCAGATCGCGCGAACCAGGGAGTCCGAAGTTCATCAGGTCGACAACTACGAAGTGTTGCAGTTGCGCAATCAGGTGCTGCCGCTGTTGCGCTTGGGCAGGCCCTGCCTGCCCGATGCGGACCGGCAATCGAGCAAATTGTTTGTGCTAGTCATTACGGTCGGCGAGAGAAAATACGGTTTGATCGTCGATTCGCTGGAGGGGGAAGAAGAGCTGGTAATCAAGGCTTTGGACGACCAGACTTTCTCCACCGATTTGGTGAACGGCGCGTCCATCCTTGGAGATGGGAAAGTGGTTCTCATTTTGAATTTGCCGGCGGTGGTCGAGCATGTGACACGGAGACGGCCGGAACAAGGCAGTATCAACTTTGGATTGTTGCTGAACC
>JASHRB010000675.1 GCA_030037575.1 Candidatus Sulfotelmatobacter sp.
GTAAATCCCTGCCACGATGCGCTCAAGCCGATGAGCGCTTCCACTGGCGATGGAACGCTTATCGTGGAACTTACGCCGCGTGGCCGCGAGCGCGCCGGCAATATCATTCGCCGTCACCGGCTCGCCGAGCGGCTATTTACCGACAGCCTCGCCATGGATAGCGAAACCGAAATCGAGCAACAAGCGTGCAAGTTCGAGCACATTCTTTCGCAGGAAGCGACGGACAAAATCTGCACGTTTCTGGGACATCCGCGGACGTGCCCGCACGGCGCGCCAATCCCGCCAGGGGCTTGCTGCGGGGTTCTCACGAGTCTGATTGAGAGCGCTGGCATTCTGAGTTCTTCCAGCCGGAAGCTAATTTAGCTTTCCGAAACCAAGTCACCATGGAGGGCAGGAAGAGCACCGAGCATTTGTCCTGCACCTCAAAACAATTTTGTCCTGCACTTCAAAACAATTATGACATCCCGGCGCCCTAGCATTGGCGTATTCGACTCCGGCTTCGGCGGATTGACGGTTCTTAAAGCTTTACTTGAACTCGTCCCCGATGCCGATTATGTGTATTTCGGGGATACCGCACGGCTGCCCTATGGATCGAAATCGGTGGAAACTGTGGCCCGGTATGCGGTTCAATCCGCTCACTATCTTGAGAAGCAAGAAGCCGATTTGCTGGTAATTGCGTGCAACACGGCGACGGCTCTGGCGTTCGAACAGATCACAGCTGCGGCGCATGTTCCCGTGGTGGGGGTGGTCGAGCCCGGAGCGGACGCAGCGGCTTCGGCAAGCCGCAATCACAAAGTCGTTGTCATTGGGACGCAGGCAACGGTTGGCAGTCACGCTTACAAAAAGGCGCTGGAGGCACGGGGACTAGCGGCACGCGAAAAAGCCTGCCCGCTGCTGGTACCGTTGGTGGAAGAAGGATGGGTGGAGCATCCGGTTACTGAGGAAATTGCGCGGATTTATTTGAACGAAGGATTCGACGACGGCTTTAGTGATGCCGATGTGCTGCTTCTCGGGTGCACGCACTATCCGCTGTTAAAGCCGCTCCTGCGCCGAGTTGCGCCTGCACCCGCGAGCATTGTAGATTCGGCGGAATCGACGGCGCGAGCGGTCGCGCCAAGAATGCAACAATTACTGGGAGAGTCGAGAGCAGAACAACGGCGGGCAGTGCCCCGACTAAAGTTCTTTGCCACCGATTCGGTGGAAAAATTCAAGCTGCTCGGCAAGCGATTCCTCGGACATCCGATCGAAGATGTTCGGCATGTGGATTTGCAAGAATAGCGGGCCGGCCAAATCCTTTTAGCTGTATTCGCACCGGTCCATCTCGCTGATTTACCCCAAATCACCCGCAAGATTCGGATAGTCTCTTCCAGATCAAAGAATCAGTGTGCCCTAGAGCCTCCGCTTCAACTCCAATTTATGGAGGAGCGACGACGCAGCGAATGCATCCGCTGGACAATGTTGTGTGGAGGGCCTTGAATACGCGTCAGGCCGAATTAGCCGAATCTAAAGGAGAGGCCTGCCGGTTCATCCCTGAGATTTCCGAACTCGGAGCGCTTCTTGAGCCGACCGAGAAAGGTTACGATTCGCTGGCGGACCTGATGAGCGCAGGCGAAACGATCAACCTGTCTTTGGATCAGCCGTTTCAGCCGAGGCGCGGATTGGGTTTGATTTTTGGAGGGCCGATGTTGCAGATGGTCTACTCCGGCAGAAACTGCGCCGGGCTCATGTCCCCGGCGGTCGATCCACAAATTGTCGAACTGGGCGCCAAAGACGCCGCTGACATGGTTGAGCTGACGGAGCTGACCAAGCCCGGACCGTTTACGCGACGCACGCACGAACTGGGGACGTATCTCGGGATTCGAGGGAATGGAAAGCTGGTCGCCATGGTCGGCGAGCGACTAAAGGTTCCGGGATTCACCGAGGTTAGTGCGGTCTGCACGCATCCGGAGCACACGGGCAGAGGTTATGCGCGGCTACTGATGACGGAACTGATGCGGCGAATCCTCGATCGCGGCGAGATGTCATTTCTGCATGTGCGGGAAAGCAATCGGCGCGCAATCGAAATCTACGAGAGACTGGGCTTTGTGAAACGAGTGACGCGGCAGCATGTGGTGCTGCGAAAAGAAGGAATATTGAAAAAGTAGAACCCTTGCAATCGTTGCAGAGCAGCTCAGTACAGGTGGAAGTCGACCTCGATGGCGATCTCAACTGGCACGGGGTGACCATCTTTCCGGCCGGGCTCAAATCTCCAGTTGCGTACGGATTCGATGGCTTTTTCGTCGAGGCCCATGCCCAGAGCGTTGATGACACGAATATTGGTGGGACGGCCGTTGGTGTCGACAATGAGGCCGAGAACACAGGTTCCCTGATATTTTGCTTTGCGGGCTTCCTCGGAAAATTCAGGATCGGTCTGATAAATGACTCGAGGGGCGGTCACTCCGCCACCGGGACGGAAATACCCTCCGCCGATGCCACCGCCGAAGCCCGGGCCGACACCCGCTCCGGTCCCCGAACCGACACCGCCCCCAGAACCTGAACCGATGCCGCTGAGCGAACCGGTGCCGTTGGAAGGAATTACTGCCGATGATTTAGGGTCGCCGAGAACCGGCATGTTGTTCATCGCCACTTTGATCTGGGGCGGGACAATGACCGTCGGCTCAACCGCCAGCTTGGGATTAGAATTGCGGATCACCGCGGCAGGAGGCGTAATCTGCTGAAGGGAGAATTTGGGCAAACGGCCTTTGGAGGCCTGTAAGACATCGCGATCGCCACCGCCGCCGCCGCCGCCAGCTTGAGTTTTCGCCGGCTTCAGTGGCATGAAATCGCCGGGATCGATGAGCTCGGTGCTGGTAGTGGGCTTTGGCTGGGGCTTTGGGACATGGTTGATCCAGAGCGTGACTCCGACGATCAAGCCCAGCACCACAACGTGGGCAGCGCTGGAACCGAGAGCACCGTTCTTTTTGTAGTTGTAAAAGCCCCAAATATCCTTAACCGGTTCTGGTTTCGATTCCAACCTGAGGGGTGGGAGCT
>JASHRB010000676.1 GCA_030037575.1 Candidatus Sulfotelmatobacter sp.
CCGTCTTGAAGGAACTTGGTCTCGACCCCGCCAGCAAGCAGGCACGGAAGATGATCGACCGTGTCGACAAGCGACTCGTGTTTAAGCCGCTGAACAACCGGCCGTTCCTTCATGGAGAAACCGAGCCCTGCATCAACGGCAGAATCCTCGCCATCGGCTCGTATTTCAAAAAACCGAACCGGGCGCTAGCGCATCGACTCCTGCGTGAGCAACTGGACGATGGAGGCTGGAATTGCGAAGCCGTTGAATCTTCACCAAAACGTCCGAAAAGCCGGCGCTCTTCGTTCCACACCACCATCTGCGTGCTCGAAGGGCTGCTCGAATACGAACGTTCTGGAGGCAAGCCGCCGACGGTAAAGCGGGCTCGCGAGCGGGCGGAAAACTATCTGCTCGAACGCCGCATGTTCCGCTCGCTTCGAACCGGCGAAGTCATCGACGAACGCTGGCTCCGTTTCTCGTTTCCGACGTTTTGGCACTACGATGTCTTGCGCGGACTCGAGTATCTAAGGAATGCCGGGATCAAACCCGGCAGCCGCGTCCGTGAGGCCATCGAAATGGTGATCGCGCGCCGCCACCAGAACGGGCGCTGGCCTCTCAACCTTGTTCACTGCGAACGTATCCCGTTGGAGATGGAAACCGTTGTCGGCAGTGCGAGCCGCTGGAATACGCTGCACGCCCTGCGAGTCTTGCGTTGGTTCAACAACGCATTGCGCGAATCATGACTCCGGCCGGCTCACGTATGGCTTGAGATTGAGAGAACCGCCGCGAATTTGTCATTCAGCGGATCACCGAAGGGCTAGCCTTCCATGATCCGGTAAGGGAAGGGTGGCGACCACCTGTCTGGATCTCCAAAAAGGCGCCTCTTCAGAGCTCGATGAGCGCTTCGATCCGTTGGCGGCAGCCGAAAGAAGGCGATATCCATAGCTGGCAGCGAATCTCGGCCGTCTTCTGTGGGTGGCTCACATTTGCACACTGCGGATCGCCCAAAACGTGCAAACCGAGCTTTGCCCGATGTCCAATACTCAGGCAAAGCGGCGCCCCTTGAACGCAGTCCGGCAGAGTGGACGCGCTTCTCGCACACAAATTGAAACGAACCGCGATCGGATTTGCGAAAAGCAGAACGAGGTCGGGCTCATCGTCTCAGGGCAGCATTTTCTGGTTGTCGATAATCGGGAGCATCCGTTGGCGCTTCCCGCAAGTCCGTGTTAGCGGGACTGATCGGTCACTTCGCGTCCGACGGGAGCCATGTCGCCCGCCGGCCAAACGTGTATAAACTGGACAGGGCTTTTGAAGTCAGAAAGGAAATCAGGATAAGAAGCGTTACGCTCTGCGAAGTACCCACGATCGCAGGTCTGGAGCAAACGTGAACGACGCTCTGTTTCTCCATCGCATTCATTTTGCCTTCACCGTCACCTTTCATTACTTGTTCCCACAATTGACGATGGGCCTTGCGCCATTGATTGTCGTGCTCAAGACCCTCGCGATCCGCACTGGCAACGAAACCTACAATGAAGCAGTGCGCTTCTGGACGAAGATGTTCGGCATCAACTTCGCACTTGGTGTCGTCACCGGTATTCCGATGGAATTTCACTTTGGTACCAATTGGGCGCAGTTCTCGCGGCTTACCGGAGGGGTTATAGGCCAGCCGTTGGCCATGGAAGGTACATTCTCCTTCTTTCTGGAGTCGGCATTCCTGGGGCTGTTTCTGTACGGCGAAAAACGCCTGGGAACATGGGGACACTGGTGGGCCGGCTTCCTGGTATTCCTCGGGTCATGGATCTCAGGGTTCTTCATCATCGTTACCGACGCATGGATGCAGCATCCAGTGGCCTACACGCGCCTGTCCAATGGAGGTTTCAGCGTTTCCAGTTTCTGGGGACTGTTAACCAACCCGTGGGCGCTGATTCAGTACGCACACAACATGAGCGGAGCCGTGGTCACGGGGGCATTCGTCATGGCCAGTGTGGGCGCATTCTATTTGCTGCAGCAAAAGTTCGTGGAGCACGCGCACGTCTTTCTGCGGGTGGGAGTTGTCGCTGGAGTGGCCGCCTCTCTCTGGCAGGTGTTTCCCAGCGGCGATCTACATGGCAAGTACATGGCGCGCAACCAGCCGGTAACCACGGCAGCCATGGAAGGGCTGTTCAAGTCGCAAACTGGTGCTCCCATCGTCATTCTTGGTCAACCGGATGAGGAACATCAGCGCATCGACAATCCCATCATCGCCAACAAGGTGTTGAGCTTTCTTATCTACGGAACGACCACGGCCGAGGTTCAGGGGTTGAACGCATTCCCCAAAGACCAATGGCCGACCAACATCCCGCTGCTTTACTTCAGCTACCACGTGATGGTCGGACTGGGCACAATTTTCGTCGCGGTGATGGCGCTTGCCGCATTTCTGCTGTGGCGTAGAAAGCTATACACAAGCCTGTGGATGCTTTGGATCATCCTGCTCTGCGTGCCCTTTCCCTACATCGCGAACACCGCAGGATGGCTTACGGCGGAGGTCGGACGCCAACCCTGGCTGGTGTATGGGCTGCTGCGCACCAACCAGGGATATTCCACCAACGTCATTGCCGGCAACAGCATGTTCACGCTCCTGGGCTTTATGGGACTCTATCTGCTGCTGGGAATCTTATTTCTGTTCCTCATGCAGCGCGAGATCGAGCAAGGTCCGGCGTTCGCCGCGGCCGGCGACGTATGCCCGGGGGCGCCAATCACAACGACTTAGGAGTTGTGCATGGAATCAGTGTGGTTTGTGCTCGTCGCCGGTATGATCATCGCTTATGTCGTGCTGGACGGCTTCGATCTGGGCGCGGGAGCGTTGCACCTGCTGATTGCGCGCAGCGAAGAAGAACGGGTGACCGTGATTCGCACCATCGGTTCGGTGTGGGACGGCAATGAAGTATGGCTGATCGCGGGCGGAGGAACGCTCTATTTCGCCTTTCCCCTGCTTTATGCCTCCAGCTTCAGCGGCTTCTATCTGCCGCTCAACATAGTTTTGTGGCTGCTGGTGCTGCGCGGTATCGGAATCGAATTTCGCATGCAGATCGAGAACCACGTGTGGCGGTCGTTGTTCGACGGATTCTTTGCCATATCCAGCACATTGCTGGCGATATTCTTCGGAGCGGCGCTCGGCAACGTGGTGCGCGGTGTCCCTTTGGGAGCGGATCATTTCTTCTTTGAGCCACTGTGGACGAACTTCCGGACTGGCGCCGATACGGGCATCCTCGACTGGTACACCTGTGGTGCGGCGGTTCTTGCGCTTGTCGCCCTTGTGGTCCACGGGGCGCTTTACGTGGCGCTCAAGACAGCAGGAACGGTGCAGGAAAAATCGCGCAAGCTTGCCCGCCGATTGCAGCCGGTGCTGGTCGTACTGACCGCGTTGGGCGTGCCCATTACCGCCGGCGTGCGTCCGCGCACCATGCATAACTTCGGCCAATATCCGCTGGCCTATGTGATTCCGCTGGCGGTCGCCGTGAGCCTCGCCGCCATGTGGATCTTCGAACGGCAAGCGAGGGAAAGGGCTGCGTTTCTGAGTTCCTGCGCATACATCGTGGCCATGCTCGCGGGCGTCGCGGTGGCACTATATCCTAGCCTGCTGCCGTCGAGCGCCGATCCGGCACGCGACATCACCATCTACAATGCCGCCACTGGCGAGTATGCGTTACGAGTGGGGCTTATTTGGTGGGCGCTGGGAATGGCCCTCGCTGTTGGCTACTTCGTTTTTGTGTATCGCATGTTTCGTGGCAAGGTGCGGCCGGAGGGGGGACATGGATATTGAGAAAGGGGACGTCACTAAAGCTCGAACGGGATACGTAGACTAACCAATTTAGGATTCGCCTGAAAGACATTTTGGATTTGGGTGATGAGACCATTCGCCTCCCAAATTAGCAGTTTGACAACATTCCCCACATTGAAAACATTAGGCATCCCGACTCTGATCCTGGACACGCGTCTGCCCTTCGGTCCAGTCTGCAGTAAGTGCTCTTCACGTTGTTGCACGCTGCTGTCAATTACTTCGTGAAATCAAGTTTGTCTCTATTCATTTTAATCGGTTGTCTGCTGTCCATCTGCTGCCGGCCACGTGCTTTCCAGCTGTTGTGCATCGTCGTGCACTGCAGCCATAGCCGGCGGGGCCTGAAAAAGCATCATGCCACCACATCCACGGATCGCGATAGAAGAACAGTTGCTGTCGCAGCAAAGCCGCCTGCGTCGATAACGACCAGGAGAACGTCGATTTCACCTGCAGGTACGGCCGCACTCCCCGATGACGCGGAAACCAGGGAAAAGAATTACTTTTGCAGTAAAGGTGGGGCTTCGGACGGTCGCCCCAGACTGGTCAGAATCCTCTTGATGGGCTCGGCCCGGGAATCGTGCGGCGCCAGCCGCAGGAAAGCTTCAAACTCCGTCGACCCTTCCTCGCGCCGCCCAAGCATCATCAGGATGTCGCCACGCACAAGGTGAACATCGGGGAAGTCCACGTCCAACAAGGCGAGCTGGCGCAAGGCGGCAGGAAATTGCTCCTTCCGGTAAAGCGCTTTTGCGATCTCAAGCCGCGCCTGCCATAAGCCCGGCCATAATCGCAAAGCACGTTCCGCCGCCGCCGCCGCCGCATCCGGCTCCCGGTTCGCATTGCGCGCGGTGGCCAAAGCCAGAAACGCTTGTGCATCGTTGGGATCAAGACTCGTGGCGTGCGCGGCGTCCTCAATGGCGCTCTGCACTTCTTCG
>JASHRB010000677.1 GCA_030037575.1 Candidatus Sulfotelmatobacter sp.
CTCCGCAAGTTCGAAGAGCTTGCGTAGCCGGCTGATCTCCGCGTAGAACCGCGAGCTTCCTTCTTGCAAGCAATCATTGATGCGAATGCTCGCACCCACCTGCACCGGTGTTAGTCGGAGGCGTTGTGCCCGCACGGGTGCGCCCGCCATCGCCAGTACGGCGTTGATTCCGACCGTGCGCAGCAGCGTACTCTTGCCGGACATATTTGAACCGCTGACCAGTAACACGCGGGTACGGTTGAACAAACCGATCTTGTTAGGAACGCAGCTTGCTGCGGGAATCAGAGGATGCCTGATCTCGGTGGCATCCAAACATGGGGCCCCTTGAACAAACTCTGGAAACGGGTCCCCCGGATGCTCATAACTGTACGTGGTCAAACATATCAGCGCCTCAATCTCGCCAATGGCGCTCAACCATGAACCCAGCGAAGGACCGTGGGCGCGTCGCCAGCGTTCCGCTGCAAACGCCACCTGGAGCGAATACATGAGAGGAACATCGAGTATGCCCACAATCAAATTTCTGCGCGAGCTGCTCAAATTAATGATGGTTTTCAATCGGGAAATAGCGCCGGAACTGGCAACCCCGTCGGTCAAAAGCTCCGCTTGCAGTGATTGCAATCGAGGTGTGGAAAAAGCTTGCCCTTCGACCCTTGCCAATACGCCTGAAAGCAGTTCCAAGTCGCTGAACACGTGCTCGGAGCTAAGCAAGACCGCTTCAAGCGGGATCCTGAGCCGATATCTCAAGATGGCTTCGGCCAAAACGATCAAGATCAGCGGTGTGGCGGCACTCCAGGCCCCCCAGACTACAGCCGCGGCGATGGCAAGGAGGCAAAGGATCAAACTCAGCCATCGCACCCACTCCGGTCCCATTCGGTTCGGCGCTTCCGCCCAGCGCAGCAATGCTTCGGGATGCACCCCCACACTTGCATCCGCGCCCAGCACGGCTAAGTCTTCTCTGAGATTGAGTTGGTCCCGTAGTTCGCGAACCGCAGCATGCCGCTCCGCAATCTCGTCAACCACCGAGGGCGCGAGCAGCCATCTCGCGAGCGTTTCCTCGCCCATGCGAGTACGCGCAGTTGAGAGCAGCTCGAACAAGCTGCCTCGGCCAAATAAATCGAGGTCGGCTGCATATACGTGGTGAGGGTCGCCAAAGCGTTCGCCGGTCTGTCCGGTTCCCGCCCAGCGATCTTCGATTCGAGCGAGTCCGCTCTGGTAAAACCCAACCGCACGCTGGGCAAGGTCACGGTATCTCAGAATCCGCGAATGATAAGCCGCAATGCCTAGAAAAGCGATCAGAGGAAGCAGCATCCACCAGGGCGAAAATGCGTGCTGTTTGAAGGATTCCCAAGCCATGCCGGCGGCGACCAGGGCCAGCAGCAGACGAAAGTTCCCAAGGCGATTATGAATTGCACCGTAGCGCGCGACTCTCGCTTCACGATCTTTGAGGCGCTCTTGATATTCCTCGGCAGCCCGCACAGTTTGAGAATACAGCAGAATGGCTCAGCCAATTCCAAAACCAAAAGCGTATTGTCCGGATAAGCCCTTGGCCAGGCCGAGAATTTCGGCTCCTAGGGTCGTCAGCCGCATCTCGAGTTCCGGTTCACCTGCGCTGCTCTCGCCCGAAGCCAGACCGGCAGCCTCCCTACGCAGCTTTTTCCATAGGAAAACCCGCTTCCATCCGGCCCGGTTTTCCTTCGGGGTAGTGCGCTCGGTTCTTGTAACCCATCGCCGCCAATTCACGGGCAGCGTATAGTGCTGGCGTGTCAATGCGTGTTAGCGCAGTAAGTGACGATCGGCATCCTTGTTGGGCAACAACCGCGGGGCAAGTTCCTTGATCCGTTCGGGAGGAATGTTCAAAGCGCCCGGGCATATGGGCTGCGCGATAGCGTTCCGGCGCGAGCGTTTCGACCACGGTGATTTCTTGTTTTCGGTCTAGCTTGGCTTGCAGGTCTTTGGCAGAGATTACGCTTTCCATCCTGAGCTGTTTGGACGATTCAAGGTTGGCGCCGGGAACCGGGTCAAACAGAACTTCCTTCTTTGCGTATTTTTGCAGCCGACGGTTCGAGCGGCGATTTGAAGCGAGGACGCAAGCCCTGCTCTTCACTCTTCTGCTCAAACGAGCCTGCGGTTCTCACAATCATTCTAGCCATTCGGCTTGCCGATTGGGGCGGAGGGTATCGGGTTAAATGGCGCGCATCTGGCCACCTCCAACGAGCGAGATGGAGGTGGCCGCCTGGATCATCCATGGGCAGTGAATGTAGTCCGCAATCCGCTCGATTTTTTGGCCGATCACCTTCATACGAATGACCGAGTATGACGTCCACGTGTCGCCACCGCGTTGCAGCACAATGAGCACCGGTTCCCCATCCACCTCGCCCCGCTCCAGTTTCCACGGCCAGGGCCAACGATCGTAGTTGAAGAAGTAAGGTGCATCGGCAAATTTCCCGCCAAATCTGTCGAAAACCCTGAGCCGGGCGTCGGCGCTGATCAATTCCCGAACCCCCTCCCAATCGCGTTGATTGAAGCGATCCACATAAAGCTGCAGAATTCGCGTCAGCTCCGGGTCCGCCCTGCGCGGTGGCTTCTCCGGAGGAGATGACTCGGCCAGTTTTGTTCGAGCGCGGCTGAGCGCCGCCTTGACTCCTCCAACCGTCGAATCGACCAGGTCCGCAATCTCCTCGAGCGAATAGTCAAACACCTCCTTCAAAAGGATGCATGCCCGCTCCTTCGGAGGCAACCATGCGACCAGGTGCTCAACCGCCTTCCCGACCCCGAAAGCGGCCGGCTCAATGGGCAAGATTGCCTCGGGAACGGCCGCAGCCGCTTCGGCTTCATCGCGCACGCCTTTGTGGCGCAAAAAATCAATGCACCGATTGTAGGCGATGCGAAACAACCAGGGCTTCAAAGGGCGCCGGTCGTCGAACTGATCCAGTTTCCGATAGGCTTCGATCAGGGCCTCCTGCACAACGTCTTCGCCGTCCATCACCGAGCCGGTCATGCGTGCACAGTAGCGATGCAGGCTCGGGCGAAGCGTGGAGACCGTCTCCAGGAAGGCGAGGTAGCGCGCTTCGACCCGGCCGGAGCCATCGATATAGTCCTCGCCATCCATGCTGTTCATCATAGTGAACCGCGATTTCCCAGCCGGAAGCGCTTTTGGGCGATACTCAGATTTTCCGCTTGCCGCGCGAGCTCGTCGCTGCTGCGCGTGAGTTCCTTCTCCGCCCGGAGCAGTTCAAGGGGTGCTGCCAAGCACTCCTCGCGTGTTCCGGTTTTGCGTGTCGTCACCAGCTAGATAGCCATCTCAAAATTTCTTCATCTTTTATTTCGAGATTCTACCTAGGTGTCGGTAAACCTTTGGGTTGTGATTTCTTGGTGTCTTCTTTAACTCGCTTTCGCCTCTTCGTCGCGCCTTCGCATGGCGGCTCCTTGAGGGTCGGTTATTATATCGACCCATTTTGGGTCGGGCGTGGGCTCGGCGTCGTAGTTGTCGTGCCAGTTCCACCACTTGTAGGGCACGGACTGAGGGTAACCCTCTGGCGAGTCCTCCCAGGTCTCCTGGCGGCCGAGCGGCGTGATGTCGAGATAGCTCCAGATCGTCCCCATCGCTTCGTCGCCGCGGCTGTTGATGAGGTATGTGCGGAAGACCCGTTCAC
This sequence comes from Candidatus Sulfotelmatobacter sp., assembly GCA_030037575.1. Lineage (GTDB taxonomy): Bacteria > Acidobacteriota > Terriglobia > Terriglobales > Acidobacteriaceae > Sulfotelmatobacter. Next base: position 3,654 of record JASHRB010000677.1, read on the forward strand.
CGTCGCGGAAGAACACGTTGTGGCCGTGCCATTCATTTACGCCGAAATCCACGTCGAAGCTGTCGGTGATGGTGTACCAGGGCATTTCCCAGCCCATCCGCGCTTTCAGGCGGGCGATGTCCCCCTGTGGCGCTCGCGAAGCGTAGGCGAGGGTGGTGTCGCGAGCGTTCAGATGGGCCAGCTGGGAGACCTGGTCGGCGCCCAGGGAGCAG
>JASHRB010000678.1 GCA_030037575.1 Candidatus Sulfotelmatobacter sp.
GAGGAGACGATTGAACTCAGCTTCCTTTTCGCGGGTGGCGATGATAAAACTCCAAGGCTGTTCGTTCATGGAAGACGGAGCCCATCGCGCTGCTTCCAGGATCAGCCGCAAGGTTTCTGCTTCCACCGGTCTTGAAGAAAACGCTCTCAGGCTGCGGCGTTGAGCGAGCAGAGGGTGAATTGAAGACTCGCGTGCCCGTGGTTCTTGGAGAGGAAGAGCGAACAGATGGTGGCTCATCTGTTCTCCTCCGTTGATGCTCGCGCCCCACGAGCGTCGATCGCCATGGCCCGATGCTGCAGAACCCTTTGCAGGATGCGGTCTTCCAATGCGGCGAAGCGCACGCTGCCGCGGGCTCGAGGACGAGGTAGATCGACGAACTCATCGAGCACGACGCGGCCACTTTCGATCAGGATGACTCGATCGGCTAGGGTGATCGCCTCGGCAACATCATGTGTGACCAGGAAGGCGGTGAAACCTCGATTCCACCACAGGTCTTCAATCAGTTCCTGCATTTCGATTCGGGTCAGCGCATCGAGCGCGCCCAATGGCTCATCGAGCAACAACAGCGAAGGATCGTGCACCAGTGCGCGCGCCAGTGCGACCCTTTGACGCTGGCCTCCGGAGAGAGTCGCAGGCCAATCGTGCGCGCGATCTGCGAGTCCAACCTGGGCGAGAACCTTTTCGGCATGCGGAACAAATGTGGCTCCTAGGCCCAGGGTTACGTTTTGCAAAATGCGCTTCCATGGCAGCAAACGGGAATCCTGGAACATGATTCGCACGTCCGGCCTGACGTGCTTGCTTGTGCCGAGCGAGATCGTTCCTTTCTGCGGCGTCTCCAAACCTACAATCGATCGCAGCAGCGTGCTCTTGCCGCAACCACTGCGGCCCACGATCGCGACAAACTCGCCGGCGGCAATCTCGACGTTAAAGTGCTCAAGGACGGTCCTCCCGTCGAATGCGATGCTGACATCCTCGATGGTGACGGCAACGCCGCGCGAGTATTGCCGACCGTCGGCCAATATCTGTCGCATCAGCGTTTCTCGTAAGGCCAAGACCGTTGACATAAAACTCCTAGCGCACTTGCTGATATGCCCAGTGCCAGCGCAACCAATGCCGCTCCAATCCTTTGGACAAGAGATCTGCTGCCTTTCCAAGCAGTGCGTACAAAAGGATTCCGACGACCATCACATCGGTCTGCATGAAGTCGCGGGCGTTCATGGTCATGTAGCCGATGCCGGAGCGTGCGGAGATGGTTTCGGCCACGATCAACATCACCCACATGAAGCCGAGCGAAAAACGAACACCGACCAGAATTGAGGGGAGAGCGCCGGGAAGAATGACTTCGCGATACAATGCCCAGCCCGACAGGCCGTAGGTACGGCCCATTTCGAGCAATCCATGGTCGACGGACTGGATGCCGTGAAAGGTGTTGATATAAATCGGAAAGAAGACGCCGAGTGCGACCAGAAACACTTTGGCGGATTCATCGATGCCAAACCACAAGATTACCAGCGGAATCAAGGCCAACGCGGGGATGTTGCGGATCATCTGCAGGGTCGTATCGAGCAACATTTCTGCCCAGCGGAAGGAACCGGTGAGCAGGCCGAGGATGAGACCCAGTCCTCCGCCCACGGCCAAGCCCGATAGAGCGCGCATTGTGCTGACGCGCACGTGGGTCCAGAGTTCTCCCGATACACTTAACTCGATGAACGATTTCACGATGGCACGAGGCGATGGCAGAAAACGGCTCGGCAGCCTTCCGCTGGAAGATGCCAATTGCCATACGACCAATAAGGCAACGGGTGCCAGCCAGGGCAGAGCGCGTTCGCCGATCTTCCGGAGATTATTCCGAGACCAGACCGCTGCCCGATGAAAATCGGCCATCACTCTTCCCTTCATGGTTTTGCCTGGGCGCGGGTTTCGGAAAGGATCGCGTCACGCACGTGGATGCGCCGGGGAATTAATGCGAGATTGAAAAACGCATCGGCGATTTGCTGCTGCTCCGACATGACTGTGTCAGTGACCGGTTTCACGCCATAGCCACTGCGCGAGAGCGCGAGCTCAAGCGTAGGTCGATCCAATCCGATTTGCGGCTGGAGCGCTGCGGCCGCGTCTTTCGTATGTTGCTTCGCCCACTCGTCTACCGAGGCCACTTCGTCAAGTACGGCAGAGACCACCTCCGGCCGCTTTTGGGCATAGGCGCGGGAAGCGAGAAAGAATTGATGATTGCTGACAACGCCTCGCCCATCGGCCAGAATGCGGGCGTTGATTTGCCTTTGAGCGGCGGCGAAAAATGGGTCCCAGATCGCCCAGGCATCCACACTGCCGCGCTCGAAAGCGGCCCGCGCATCCGATGGGCTGAGATAAATTGGCTCGATCTCGCTGTACTTCACTCCGCCTTTTTCCAGCAGCTTTACCAGCATGTAGTGAACGTTCGATCCCTTGTTGAACGCTATTTTCTTGCCCTTCAGCTCGCTCAGGCTTTGGATCGGCGAGTTTTGCGGGACGACAATGGCCTCCGCAGCCGAAGCAGCGGGCTCATTTCCCACGTAAATAAGGTCAGCGCCTGCTGCTTGGGCAAAAATCGGCGGGGCTTCGCCAACCGTTCCGAAGTCGATGCTTCCAACGTTCAAACCTTCGAGCAACTGAGGACCCGCGGGAAATTCGGTCCATTGAACATCGACGTGCATCGCCGCCAGTCGTTTCTCCAGGCTGCCGCGAGCCTTCAGCAAAATGAGCGTTCCGTATTTCTGATATCCGATTCGAATGAGGTGGTCTATTGGCGATGCGTTCTGCCCGACGGCTAGCGGCCTCGCCGCCACGAGTCCGAGCAGGATCAGAATTTGAATTTTGGCTGTTCGAAGATTTCGCATATGCTTCCTGCTTGCGGATCAAAGTTAAGCCTCATGAATAGAAAGTTGGCTTCGGCAACTTGTGGTTGAGCGCAAAGTCCCCTAATTCTCGAATCTTGTAGTCAACCGGATCGTGCAACGTGTGCGTGCGCAGGTTACGCCAGTACCGATCCAGCCGCGCCGGCCCCGCCGCCGCTCTGGCCCCCATGACTTCAAACATCTGGCTGGCGATTTCGAGACCGGTTCTGGTCGTGATCACCTTGGAGGCAGCAATGTCCACGGCGCATTTTCCGCGTACGCTTTCCGTAATTGCCTCCCCGCTTTCCCAGGCCCGTTGCAGAGATTCTCCCGCGATATCGGTGAGCGCCTGCGCCGCTTGCAGATCGACCAAGAATCGCCCGTAGCTTGCAAGAATGTAGGGGTCCTCGCTGGCGCTGTTGATGCCCGCCGAATTTGCCCAGGGGCGGCTTGTGGCCCGAGTATAGTTTTTTGCTGCATCGAACGCGCCTTCCGCCAGCCCTAGAAAAATGTTGCTCAGAATCAATTGTGCGATGCACGAACGAAGTGATGCGCGAATGCTTCCCAGCGGCCCCGGCGTTCTCAGAAATTCGTCGTGCCCAACGGGGACGGCATCGAACTCGACGGTCCCGCTGTCGGTTTGGCGCTGGCCCATGCCGTCCCAATCATCGTGAATGCGAATGCCAGGCCGGTCCGAAGGAATTGCGCCCACCATGAATTTCTGATCAACCGAATGAATCGCGGAAATAATCAGCATGTCGGAATCGGTGGCACCCGAGCAGAAACTCTTGCGGCCGTTGATGAGGAAGCCGACTGCTGCGTCGGGAGTGGCCCTGGTTCGTTTGTCGAGGGGGTTGAGCGCGTTTCCCCAGAACCATTGGTTTCGCACCGTCTCGGAAAATAACTGCTCGGTCTGCCCGCGCGAGCCATAGAGTGCAACCGACGCCAGCATCAGGTGCTGAAAGCCGAACAGGTGCGCGATCGAGCCGTCGACACGGGCAAAGATGCGCACGAGCTTCAGGGTGTCCGGCCAGTCCATACCCCATCCGCCCAGCTCCCCCGGAATGGTCAAATTTAGCAGGCCGCTTGCGCGCAGCAAGTCGCGCTCGGCTTTCGCCGTACCCCCCTTGCGGTCGCGTTCGACCGCAGTTTGGGCAAAGGTCCGTGATAATTGATCGGCGATTTCGAACGCATATTGCCGGGGCAGAGCGCCGACAGCAGCAACGTCGTCTTTTGACATAGAAAGCGCGACGGCCTTTCCGTACTCGTTGGTCAT
>JASHRB010000679.1 GCA_030037575.1 Candidatus Sulfotelmatobacter sp.
CAGGCTCGTTCTTAGCAAGGTCTTGCAACTGTTGCATGAGGTCGCTGTCCATGTCCTTCAGCGGCTGCACGATTTCATTTTGAATTTTTTGCAGGTTCGCAGGAAGCTGAGCAGTCGTCCGGCGCTCGTTGGCCTGATAAATTTTCTTTCGCTCGAACGGCAAGATGCCTTGGTCTTTCACGGAGTTGAGATATGAATTTACCAGCTTGTTCACTTCAATTTTTTTGGCTTGCACCTTCATGCCAATGCGATTAAGGTTCTTGCCCATGCTTTCTGCAAACGCTCGCGCGTCATTATTCGTAACAGGGTTCGAACGTGTCGGGAGGAAGTTATTGAAGAACGGCATTGCTGGTCCAGCACCCGCTTCATTCTTGATAAAATCTGCAACTTTACGAGCAAACCCTACAGTCGTATTTGGTGCGCCGTCGGCAATGCGATGAGTAGCAAGAGCTTGATCTAGGGCGGCTTTTCCTTCTGGAGTCGTTACATCGAGAGCCTTGCGGGCTTTGTATGCTGCCAATTCTTCCGGCGTCAGCTTACCACCACTGTATTGGGCGGCGAGTTCCGGCGACATAATACTTCTGCCTTTGCTAGCCGGAGCGCCCGGTTTCGTGGAACCCCATTTGGCAAGGTCTTCGCGGTTTGCTATGTCTTGAGGAATTTCCGTGCCTTCTTCTCCGATGTGTGTTAGAGGACTACGAGGGCGCCACGCCTTAGCAGTAGCGAGTTCCTGCTTCAATGTTGATAAAAGTTCACCCGGGTCATTGGTCGCTCCCACTTCTGCCCCAAGGGGTTCACCATGAGTGGATTGAAGGAGTTGATAGTCGGCACCTGTCTGATCATTTAGCCACGATCTTAGTTCATTCTGTTGAGACACATATTCCTGGTGTGGAAGTTGTTCACCAGAGCGTCCTGTTTCCGCGGGAAGCATTTCGAATGTTGGCCGCGGAATGGCCTGTTCCTCTTCGGCCATCTGTTGTATCCCTTCCGAAGGTTGAGGCTTATTTGCCAGCTCCGCCTCAACGTTTGAACCAGTCTCCCCCTGCAAAGCGTGTGCAGCAAGGAAATTCTGCACATTCTTCGGAGAGTTCACACGAACAAGTTGACGAGCAGTTTTTAGCCAGTTGTACTCCGGAGGCTTTTGTCTCATCTTATACGCATCGAGTGGATCAGACCCGTTATGAAGTTCAGTTGCTCGCGCTAGCGCCTGTTGGGCCACCGAGCGGGCATTATCTGCGGTTAAATCTATTTTACCGGGCCCAAACTCTTGATATGCTTGTTGCACCGCATTCAGAGCGGCTTGTTTCCGTGTCACGTCGGCTTTATCTCTCCCCATTATCCCTTCACTTACAGTTGGCCTCACAGCAGGTATCCTTGCAACTTTCCCGCCAGTCGCTTCCCCTGTCTGACTACGAAGGGCGGATAAAGCTCTACTTGCAAGAAGTGGCTGGTTTTCTCTTGGCTGTGCTAAAATCCGATCCGCTAGATCGTTTCCTTTCGGACCACGAGCGCGTAGCGTCTGAATAGCATCTGTCACCACATCAGGTGTACGCAACATCCCGCGTTGGACTTGAACTGGCTGACCGGTTTCAGGTTCAGGTTGCGCTGCTTGAGGCGCGGGGGGCGTTGGTTGAGCAGTTTCTGTTACCGGCCCGGTAACGGGTGCTGGTTTGGCAGGTTGTTCGCCGGTAAGTGCAATGACCTGTTCCGGCGCGATCCCGTCATTTCCAAGATTGACTGTTCCGCTGTTTTGAGCACCTTCAGTAGGTTGAGTTTTTAGATAGTTCCGTTCTGGATCGTTCGGTTTGGCTGCTTCACGCGCCAACATAGGCGCACCTTCCGGATTACCGGTTTGGCCTTCGCTGCTTTGCGTAGGAGTTGCTTCGGTTGCAATACCTACCGGTTTCGGACCCTGAGCTTTGATATTGACGGCGCCTTTATCCGCCGCGGCATTCTCATCAATCTGCACATTTGGTCTTCCCGGAGTAGGTTTACCTACAGCTTCAAACCCGCGACCGATGCGCGCTCGCGGAGCAACATAACCTACCAATCCGGATAGTCCCGCTTCCACAGGATCGAAGTTTGATGGTCCGTTTTCATAAAGTTGCTGACCAACATTTGTGCCGCCAAGGGCAATTGCGGCTGCTAGACGTTCTGCCGATCCAAGCCCAACTCCCGGTGAGACTGCCATGGAAGGGAGAATAGCGGCAATTTCACCGCCTTTCGTCCATTCAGGATGCTGAGAAATGTCGCGCTGTTCTTGCTGTTGGCTGAACGGATTAAGCGGGTTATTCTCGTTCGCTAATCCTAATTTGTTGGCGATCCAGTCTTCGATTGATTGGCCCACGGTCGTTCCCGCAAGACCTCCCACAAGAGCACCACCAGCGCCACCAGCAAGCGCGCCCCAAGGACCAGCAGCAGCACCAATTCTAGCGCCAGCGAGAGCGCCTTCCCCAGCCGTCGCCACACCGGCCGCTGACGGTAATGCTTCACGGGCAAACCCGCGCATGGCTGCGGCCGGACCCGATTGCGCAAAACCCCCGCTATTAGGCGGCGGTGTTTGTGAGGCATCTTCAAAGTTGAAACCCCCTTCTGCGGCCTCTGCGGGGGAAGTAAGACCTATTGGCACCTGCGGCTGTTGTTGCGGCTGAGGCGTTCCTGCTTCTTCAAAACTGAACCCGTTATCGGTTCCGACTGATCCGGTCGTGTCACCGCCGAGTGCGTCTTCATAACTAAAGCCGTCCATTACTGCTGCTCTGGCACAAATTTGCGTGTGGCTGCATTCCACACCGCATTACCACGGGATGTTTTATAGAGTTCGCCGTTGATTAGAGCGCTCTCATTGGCCGGTAAAGGTTGGGCTACTCGCCCAGCTTGACCCTGTTGTCCCGGTTGACCTTGCGGATTATGAATTCTATTCAATAGTTCATCATGGATTGCGTCATTGCGCGCCTTCATGGCACGACCTTCATCAGAGCCAGCGAACTGAGCGCCTTCTGCTTGGAGACGGCCGTTGTATTCCTTCATACCCTCCTGATAGAGCGTATTTAATTGTTTGGCATCAACATTGCGCAGATTGTTCTGTGCGGAATTGCTAGTACGAATATTCATACTGTCGCGGATGGCCTGTGCGTGAATTTTTTCTTTCTCTATTTCCGCGCGTTGCTGAGCATTATATGGCGGAACGACATTGCCGTTTTCAT
>JASHRB010000680.1 GCA_030037575.1 Candidatus Sulfotelmatobacter sp.
TATTACACTTGCCGCGACAAGCTGATGAAAAGACCGCAAACCGGGCCGACCCGGCGCGCCATTATTCTGCTTAGCGATGGCGAGGATAATCTCAGTCACGTCACCCGCGAAGAAGCCATCGAAATGGCGCAGCGCGCCGACGCCATTGTGTTTACCATCAGCACCAATGTCAGCGGCAGCAAAGGCCAGGGCGACAAAGTGATGGAACGAATCGCCGACGCCACCGGCGGCTGGCCCTTCTTCCCCTTTCAAATTCGCGACGTAACCAATGCGTTCGCCGAGATCCAGGACGAACTGCGCAGCCAGTACGCCGTTTCATACAAACCCGCAGACTTCAAGGCAGACGGGCATTTCCGTACCATAGAAATCGTGGCCCTCGACCGCAAGAACTTCCGCGTGCGGGCACGCCGCGGCTATTTCTCGCCTTCATCGCAGTAAAGGCTGCCCAATTTCCCGCTGCCCTCTTGACTTCTGGTCAATTCCTTGTCATAACTATTCGGTCCTACCGGACTGGTTTGGGGGTGTGTCTGTCTGGCGGAAATTCGACTGCAAGAGGGTGAATCCCTTGAGAATGCCCTGCGCCGCTTCAAGCGCAAAGTGCAGCAGGAAGACATAATTAAGGAGGTCAAACGCCACTCTTTTTACCTGAAACCCGGTGAAAAAAAGCGCGTGAAGGCCGCGCTCGCTCGCAAGCGCGCGCGTAAGAAGGTTCGCAAGGAACAGGACTAACCGCGAGCGGGCGCCGGGCTGAAGCGGCGCTGTGCTAAAAAGCCAAGATCGAAGCAGGAAAGGCCGTACCCTCCCGGCGCGGCCTTGCTCTCTCGGCCCCCCACCGTTAAGAGCTGCAAGCAGGGATTGTTTAGTTTATCGCCAGTCATTTCGGCATCTTTGGGTCACCAGTTATAACCACGCCTCGTCCAGAGGCGTGGCGGGCCGAGTCCAGGGGCAGTTTGAGGGGGATGTACAGAACCTGCGTTTGTTCTCGGCCAATGCCTTCCCCGCGTTGGTCGGTTCAACCAGGCACAAGGGAGCCATCCTCAATGGAATTTCAGGACAAGGTACTGACCTGCGTCGATTGCGGCGCTACGTTTGTTTTCACCGCCGGGGAACAGCTTTTCTTCCACGATAAACAATTCAAGAACGAGCCCAAGCGTTGTAAATCCTGCAAGTCCAAGCGCGTCGCGGTGCTCAACTCGGTGCCTGCTCCGCGCGACGGGCATCATCACACGCGCGTCGAAACCCGCGCCACCTGCTCGCAGTGCGGCAAGGATACAACCGTTCCTTTCCGGCCGACACAGGGCAGGCCGGTCTTGTGCCGCGAATGCTTCACGCAGAAGAGAACCGCCAGCGCCTGATCCTCGGTCTGTCGTACCTGCATGAGGAATATGCTTCGCGCTCGGAAGCGTATTCGAAGCCCAAGGATCTCCAGGTCATGTTGCGCGGTGCCAAGCGCTCAAAGGCATTCGTTTCCAACCGCTTTATCGGGGGTTTTTTTGCGCGCCCGCAGCCCAACCCAAGACGCCTGGCCGCTCCCTTGGGCGGATGCGGACCCGGGAATGCTAGGATAATTTCGTGCCCACGTTTCACCTCCAGAACTTTGGATGCCGAGCTACCCAAGCCGATGGCGCAGGCATCGAGCGCCAGCTCGAGCAGCGCGGGCTTTCTCGCGCCGCGGCGTCGAGCGCGGATTTTGTCATTTTGAACACCTGCACGGTCACCAACTCCGCCGATCGGGATGCGCGCGCCGCTATCCGTCGAGTGCGCCGGCAAAATCCGCTCGCCAAGATCGTGGTCACGGGCTGCTATGCGCAGCGCGCGCCCGAAGAAATCATTGCTCTGCCCGGAGTCATGGCCGTAATCGGGAACTCGCACAAACACCAGGTCGCCGAGATCGCACTGCGCGATCGACTCGCCGCGCCGCCGCTGTCGGGAAGCTTCGTCCCCGCCCCCACCCTGGCTGACAGCTGGCAAAGGAGAACCGACCATTCGGTTTTCGTCTCTGACATCTTTGCCCACACCGAACTTCCTGCGGCGCCGGTTTTCGAATCCAGCGACCGCCAAGGCGACCGCACTCGCCCCAATCTCAAAGTACAGGATGGCTGCGACAACCGCTGCTCGTTCTGCGTCATCCCCGGCGTGCGCGGCCAGAGCCGCTCACTCCCAGGGGAAAAAGTCGTCGCGGAGGTGAATCGATTGGTTGCCGCAGGCTACAGAGAACTGGTCATCAGCGGAATTAACCTCGGCCGTTGGGGAGCGGATCTGGCTCTGGGTCTTGCGCCTTGGGGCTTGAGTCAAGACATCTCGTCGAATGAAAATGAGGCCGCAGCAAAGAGGCCAAGCCCGAAAGCGGAAGCCCGAAGCCTGACTTCCCTGATCCGCACCATCCTGGCTGAAACGTCGCTGGAAAAGCTTCGCATCTCCTCCGTCGAGCCGATGGACTGGACGGACGAGCTGATCGATCTAGCCGCCTCCTCGCCGCGCATCGCAAAGCACGCGCACGTTCCTCTGCAGTCCGGCAGCGACGCCGTGCTCCGCCGCATGCACCGCAAATATCGCCCCTGGCACTATCGGGAAAAGATCGAGAAAATTCGCGCCGCCATGCCAACGGCGGCCATCGGTGCCGACGTCATGGTCGGATTTCCCGGAGAGAGCGACTCCGAATTCGCAGCCACGCGGCGCCTGATCGAAGACCTGCCGCTTACTTACCTGCACGTCTTCACATATTCCGCGCGCCCCACTACGCCCGCGGCAGCGATGCCGAATCAGGTTCCGCTTCACCTTGCCCGCGAGCGCAATAAAATCCTGCGCGGCCTTGGCGGCGAAAAGAAGCTGGCCTTCATGCGCCGCTTCGTTGGGGAAAACCTCGAGGCCATTACTCTGGCCTCGTCTCCAGATTCGGTACGGCACAGCGAGGCCCTCACCGACAATTATCAGAAGCTGTTGTTGAAGGACCGCCATCCCCCCAATCGCTGGATCTCAGTCAACATCGAGGAAATCGAAGGCAATGCATTCCTCGGAAGTGTGTCGCGCCGCTGACAAGTTCACTCAACTCCTCATGCTATAATCTTGTATTCTCAGTCGCTTAGGGAACCCGGGAGGACCGTATCGACAAACGTTTTATCCGCATCAACGACCGCATTCGGGCGCGTGAAGTTCGCGTGATCGATGACGAAGGCGGGCAAATTGGCATCATGCCACCGTTCGAAGCGATCAGGTTGGCCCGCAGCAAGAATCTGGATCTGGTAGAGATTTCGCCGACGGCGCAACCGCCCGTGTGCCGCATCATGGATTACGGCAAGTATCTTTACCAGCAGGAAAAGAAAGAGCGGGAAGCCAAGAAGCACCAGAAGACGATCACCGTAAAAGAAGTTAAGTTCCGCATCAACGTGGATGACCACGACTACGAGACCAAAAAAAATCATGTCCTGCGGTTTCTCGACGAAGGCGACAAAGTCAAGGCGACGATTTTCTTTCGCGGGCGCGAGATGACTCGCACCGGCCTTGGCCGGCAGATTCTGGAACGGCTGATCAAAGACGTAGAGCCGCAAAGCATTGTCGAGTTTCGCCCGCGGCAGGAAGGCAACACCCTGCACGCGATTCTTGCTCCGAAGAAAACAGCGGCCGAGCGCGAGAAAGAGAAAGAGAAAGAAGCGCGGCAGAAGGCGAAGCAGGAAATGCGTGAGAAACAGGCGCAGGCGAATGCCGCGCCCGGTCAAGCCGCGCAGGAGCGAGCAAAACCCGTGCCGGAAGCGGCGACCGCCGTCCCGGTTTCGAACACGGGATCCTAAATAGAGATGCGGCATTCGTCCGCCGCTGGTGTTCAACATCAAAGAGAAATAAGTTCGAGCAGCATTCAGAGCTCGGCCGTCCGGCTTTTTGCAGGGCGGGCGAACCGCGCCGAGATTCCAGAGCGAAGTTCAGTGAACAATTAGGGCTGACGGCCGAAAGCTGACAGCTGAAGCTGAGGATTTATGCCGAAATTGAAATCGCACAAAGGTGCTTCGAAGCGCTTCAAGAAAACCGCCAATGGCAAAGTAAAACGCGGCCATTCCGGCTTGCGTCACATGCTGTCGTCGAAAGCGAAGAAACGGAAACGCCACCTGGGTACGGCTACGCTGGTCAGCGATGGAGATCTCGCTAAAGTCAAGCGGATGATTCCGTACCAATGAGAGAAATTGTGGATGGATGATTTTTGTGATTGCTGATTGAAAAATCTCGTGCGTCGCGCAGCGTTTTTCAAATTAACCGTCAAAACTCATACCATCCACAATTGCATCCGCGCGTGAAGAGGCCAGCGA
>JASHRB010000681.1 GCA_030037575.1 Candidatus Sulfotelmatobacter sp.
GGCGTCTCGAGCTCATGCTTCTCGATGTAGTTGACGGCCGCGACTGGAAAGCGCTTGGCATCAAAGTGCGCGCAGATGAGAGTGGTTTGCCCCAAATTGCCGCCGTGCAATAGAATCCATCCCGACAGCACGATCGCGGCGATCGGCCAGGCATGACCTCGCAAATGGCGCTCTATCGAATGCATGCGCCGAATGAATTGTTGGTAGCGTATGATGCGCGAATGCTTTTCTCCGCGTTCCTCGAAGCAGCCTGCTAGTTCAGATAGGGCTGGGCCAATTGCAAAAATCAGCAATAGGGATGAGATTGGAATATTTCTAGAAGCATAAAGGCCCGAATAAACGGAAAAAAGAATGATCAAGCCCTGGCTGGCTCCGATTTTACCTGTCCGGTGTGCATTTCTTGCGAGCGCGAGTAGAGTCAAAAGAAGCAGTCCGGCAAAACATTCCTGAGCTACTAAGTGGAAGTTCGGGGACTGGAACTCGTCGATGTGATTCATCAAAAAAGGATTCGACAAATAGCGGTAGATATGCCCGTACAGGTCGAAACCGTAAGGATTCGCGAAAGTTGCAGCGAAGCTGAAGATGCCGGCGAGCGTGATAAGCTTGACCCGTCGCCTTGCGCGGATTTTGAGAAGCGCGTCGTCGAAGGAACCGGACGCCGCCTTCAGCCACTGCCATGCGGCGCCGATCCAGTAAATCGCCAGCAGGACAAAGCCAATCAGAAAACCAGCGTGCAGGTTCACCCACAACAGCATTGTCAGGGGGAGAAAGCAAACAAGCTGGCGGCCGTGCGCGCCCTCGGAAATTTCAAAGGAAGTCGAAGGAACGGCTGCGTCGCTTCTTTCTGACGAGTCCAGAAGGCAGAACCACAATACAGTCAGCAGCCAACTCAATATGTGGGGCCGGGCGAAGAAATGAATCATCGAACTGCATGCGGCCAGCAGGACCAAAATCAATGCCACCAAAACATTCGTTCCACGGAGAACTAACCCTCGAAAGGCCAGCGCGAAAGTCAGCGCAATAATCAGGGCAGCGAGAACCACCACGCCGTTGAATCCGGCTGCGGCTTGCAACCCTCCGACGAGCAGATCGTAAAGCCACTCCCAGGCAAACCACGGATGGCCGGGCAGGCTCGACGAAAAAGGGTCGATGCGCGGAATGGAATGCGTCGAGAGGATGATCTGTCCGGTGCGAATGTGCCAGCCGATTCCGGCGTCGCCGAGCAGGCGCGATGAAAGATTCGTATAGATGAGCAGGCAAAACAGCGCTACAAAAAACAAATCGCCGACCGAGGGCAACAGCCAACGCATCGAGGCAGGCTGCATTTCTCCTGCGAAAGTTGGGGAGTCCCTTGGCATCGGGCTGAATCTTATAGAGGAGAGCGATGAACGGCAAGGCTGCACATCAAGGTACGCATCGCGTGGCGATTATTGGCGCCGGGTTCGGCAGCTTGAGCGCCGCCCAGGCGCTGACCAGCGCTCCGGCGCAAATTACCGTCATCGATCGTAAAAATCATCACACCTTTCAGCCGCCGCGGTAGCAGGTCGCAACGGCCGGACGCTCGCCCGAAGAAGTCGCCGCGCCGATCCGCTCGATTCTGAGCGATCAGAAAAATACTGCGGTGAGTGCGCGCATTCACCTAATCGAAGACGGCGCGCGCGGGTTGCCTTCGTATCCGGCCGATTCTTCCCGGAGCGCTCACGAACAGTTGAGCCGACTGGGCGTGGATGTGCTCACTTCCGCAATGGTCACGAAAGTTGAAGCGGATGCAGTATACGTTGGCGACAGCGAATAGAAACGGCTGTGATCTTGTGGGCCGCAGGAGTTTCCGCGTGGCCGCTGGGCAGGAAGCTCGGCCGGCAGCGCGATGGCGCCGGACGCGTGCTGGTGAATCCTGATCTCAGCGTTCCCGCTCATTCCGATGTATTCGTAATCGGCGATCTGGCCGCGCTGAAAGATGCTTCAGGACGTTTGCTTCCCGCGGTTGTCCCTGTAGCTCTGCTGGAAGGAGGATTCGTCGCAAAGCTGATTCGGCGCGAACTCGCGCAGGATTCCGCGCGCGCTCGCGGCGAAGGCGGCCAATCGGCATGGACATCGCGCCCCGCGTTCCACCGCCGCGACAAAGGAAGCCGGGCAACGATGGGCCGCGCCGCCGCAATTGCTCAGTTTGGAAAAATCCATATTCCCGGATACGTCGCGTGGCTGGCCCAGCTTGTCGTTTACATTGTCTTTCTGATCGGCTTCCTCAACTGGGCCCTGGTTCTGATTCAATGAGCCTTCTCTTGCTTTACCTATAAGCGCGGCGCTCAGTGTGCATCTCCCCGGCTGGAACGATTTGCAATCTGAAAGGTCCGCCGTGAGCGAACCGCAAGAAACCTCTATCCCGGCACGCAAACTAAGAGTAAGAATATTTCTGAAGATCAGGCCTAACCATGAACAACACTGTTGCGCGACTCGTTCTCGGCTCCGTCGCAGCTGTTCTGCTTGCCGGGTTCGCGCCCGCCGAAGTTCTGAAGATTGTGGTCGACGACACCATTCAGCCGGTCAGCGCCGAGTACTGCTCGCGCGCGGTCGCCGAGGCGGCACGGCGCCACGATGACGCGTTGTTGATCCAGATCAATACGCCCGGCGGATTGATCGACTCTACGCGAGAGATCATTCAGAAAATCACCAACTCACCCGTGCCTGTGATTATTTATGTGGCGCCCAGCGGAAGCCGCGCCGCGTCTGCTGGATTCTTTATTCTCGAATCGGCCGACGTTGCCGCCATGGCTCCTGGCACAAATACCGGAGCCGCGCACCCGGTCACGCTGGGCGGGGGAAGCATGGACGATGTGATGAAGCAAAAAATTGAAAACGATGCCGCCGCGCTGATGCGCTCGGTGGCGGCCAGGCGCGGACGCAACGTGGAAGTTGCCGAGAGCACGGTTCGGCAATCGAAGTCGTTTACCGAGCAGGAGGCACTCTCGCAGCATTTGATCGATTACGTGGCGTCGAGCCAGGACGATCTTTTCCGGCAGATGGAAGGCCAGAGTTTTAAGAGATTCGACCGGCAGCAGGTGGTTCTGAATCTGGTCGGCCAGCAGGTTGTCCCGTTCGGAATGACTGTTAAAGAACATGTTCTGAATTACCTGATGGATCCGAATATCGCGTTCATTCTGTTGGCCATCGGTGCGCTCGCACTTTATGCGGAGTTTAACCATCCGGGGGCGGTAGTGCCGGGAACTGTCGGGGTGGTGTTCATTTTGCTGGCGGCATTTGCTTTGAACTTGCTGCCAACACGGTTTGCCGCGCTGGTGTTGATCCTGGGCGCCTTCGCGTTGTTTGCGGCTGAGGCAAAGTTCGCGAGCCACGGCGTGCTCACCATCGGCGGCACTGTCCTGCTCACGCTCGGAGGATTGCTGCTGGTCGATGCGCCGATTCCACAGATGCGGGTTCATTTGGTAACCGCGCTGGCCGTAAGCATTCCGCTTGGGAGCATCACCGCGTTTCTAATGGGAATCGCATTGAAAGCGCAGCGCAATAAGCAGGTATCGGGTTTGCAAGGATTGATCGGCGAAGCCGGCGTCGCACAAACGGCGCTATCGCCCCGCGGAAAAATATTCGTTCACGGTGAAATCTGGGATGCAGTCTCCTCTTCCGCTATCGGCCCGGGGCAAGCCGTGGTAGTGAGCCGGGTTGACGGCATGCTGCTTCAGGTCGAACCCCTGGCAGCAGCCAAACCTGCGACGACGGCTGTACGCCAGTAAGATCACGCACCAGCCCAAGCAACCTGTTTCCCCGCAAAATCCGCCTTCTGCGCTGCGCCTGGGTTTACAATCCGTTTCAGGAGCGTTCCACCTCCGAAAGCCTTCCTGCGCGGGTGCAATATGGAACAACTGGGATTCGGCTTCACGACCATCGTCGTTATCATTGTTCTCCTCTACATGCTGAGTTCCATTAAGATTCTCGCCGAGTACGAACGGGGCGTGATCTTCCGGCTTGGCCGGCTTTTGCCGAATGCGAAAGGCCCGGGAGTGATTCTGGTTTTCGCGCCAATCGATCGGATGGTGCGGGTTTCCCTGCGGCAGGAAGCGCTGGAAGTCCCCCCCCAGGACATCATCACGCGCGACAACGTCACCCTCAAAGTGAACGCGGTAATTTTTCTGCGCGTGGTCGACCCGAACCGGGCGGTCAA
>JASHRB010000682.1 GCA_030037575.1 Candidatus Sulfotelmatobacter sp.
GTGGAACGGTGGTTTGGGCTCATCACTGACAAAATGATTCGGGACGGCACCTTCCATTCGGTGGAAGAACGGGAGCGCCATCTACGCGTGGCTTAAAAGCGGGAACGACATGCCCAGGACATTCGCCCGGATGGCCACGACCGACGTTATCCTAGACAAGGTGCGCCGTTGGAAAGAATTCACTCTCCCGCCGCTGCTGCATACCTCCGGAAAAAGCTATCCGCCTTCCACTGCGGTCGCTGCGGGCTATCCGCAATTTTGATCAGCAACTCCCGGACAATGTCTTCATATTTTCCCGCTGCGGCAAGATCTACCGGCTGGTTCAGGTCGTCGGAAGGCGCATGATAGCGATGCGTCAGCCAATCCTGGAACAACTGCTTCTCTTCCGGTGTGGTCGGCGCTACCCCCATGGCCAACGCAGGTATGCCGCGCCGCACAAAATTGTACTGATCGCTGCGAATGAAAATATTGCGCAGCGGCTCGGGATCGGGCTGTACCTTCACTCCCTCAGATTCCGCCACCTGCCGCGCCATGTCGCCCAAATCGGACTCCGCCATTCCATAAACCGTGAGCAGTTTCAGCGGAACAATCGGCAGAAACATGTCAACATTAATGTTGGCGACCATGGAGTTCGCATCCACGGTAGGATTGGCGGTAAAGTACCTCGACCCCAGCAACCCTTTTTCTTCTCCCGTCACCCACACAAATAGCAGCGACCGTTTGCAACCGCCCGGCCAAGTTTTGAGCGAAGCCGCGATATCCAGCAAGAGTGCGCTGCCGGAAGCGTTGTCCATAGCGCCGTTGTAAATCGCGTCACCGTTGATCGGCTCGCCGATTCCCAGATGATCGATGTGCGCCGAAAGCACGACATACTCTCGCGCCAGTTTCGGATCGCTCCCCTGCCACCTGGCAATCACGTTTGCCGATTCAACTTCTTTCTTCTCCACTGCTGCCTTGGCTCTGACCGACACCGAAAGCGGAAAACGCGGTAGTGACTTTCGATCTTTGGCCAGATCGGCAATCTCCTGGAATGTGTGTCCCGAGCCGGCAAATAACAGGTCCGCCTTCGCTGGATTGAAGACCAGCACAAGCTTCTCACCCGCCGTTTCGTTGAACTGCGGATCGGCCAAGGCCATGCTTGGCCGCGTGCGGCTCAAGGCCATGCGCGACCACGGTATGTCCATGGCAGCGGGATTTGGCAGAACAATTACACCGATTGCTCCCGCTTGGCGCAGCGCTTTCCAACGCTCCCCGGTCGACTGATAATGTGAGGCGAGTGCCGGCGGTATATCCGCCGGAGATCCGCTTATCATGACTACCACTTTGTCCTTTAAATCGAGTCCGGCCAGATCGTCGTAGTTTTTCTCTGGAATGGTCAGCCCATATCCCACAAATACCAAGGGTGCTTCCACTTCGGGCGCGAGGTCGACGCGCGTGCTAAACAACGCCTCTTCGCCCAAAACTAATGGCTGGTCTTTCTCCTCGCGGACCAGCGCAAGTCTCGAATCCTTTTCCACGATCTGGCGCGATTCGAATTTCACAGGTTGATAAAACGAAGTCCCGCCCGAGTCCTTGCTCCCCGCCGCCTGCAAGCCATCTTTCTTTACCTGCTCCACTATGTACGCTTCCGCCTTGCGCAGACCTTCGCTGCCTGTCTCTCGGCCTTCCATATTGTCGTCGGCCAGCACCTTCACATGTTCCCACCAGCTCTTGCCGTCAAAATGATCGGTGACGGACGGTGCTGTACCCAGAATGGCCAGCAGGAAAGGAAGAAAGAAGACCAAAGACTTCCCGCGCATAGGACCTCCGGAATTTGTGAAACAGTCTACGAGGATACCAAAATTAGCCATTGTTGACCTTGAGAGGGCAACGCTAGGCGTCGAAATGCAAGCATGAATAGGACGCGAGCGTCTCCCAACCTCGCGATCACCACAGCCTGATCAGCACTGTCCCCACCGTCCGCACAAAGGGAGAAGTGCGTTGAAACTCACGGTCGCGATGCCCATCCGCTATCAAAATTCTCAGCGTTACCGCCGCTGGAGAGCATGCCCATTTCATGCGTACGAATGCGTACTTAAAGCCTTCGACTCCGCTCTGAGTTCCTCGATACTTCTGAGCAACTGATTCGGTTCGGGTCGTAACCGGACCAAAGTGAAGCGGAATCGGGGCTACGCGCTCTGTGCCCTATGAATTTCGCCATCGGTTGGCAATCGCCTAACCTGGACTTGGGGGTTGTTGGCTGTATTTGTGCGCCGGCCGTGCTCTGTAACTGCTTCTAGGTACGATTCTTTGCGGATTCGATTCCTCCCGCACTGCTATGTTTCACCAATTTACAATTGGCGAGAGCTTGGAGAAATCAGCCGCACGCCGACAGGGCCCGTGCGCGGATTTGCTCTGAGCCCAGACCATCGCGTCCGTCACAACGTCTCGGTAAATGTTCGTGGCTATCCGGCAAATAGTCGGCTACACTTTGCCTTTTTACCGCAATGACCAAGCCTGATGCGATAAAATCGTTCCTATCATGTCTGATCGCAGGTTTACTCTCGATGAGGCCCAATCGCTGCTGCCCGTGCTCGAATCTCTGCTGCGCAATGCAATCACTAGCAAGAAGTTGACGGAAGAAATCGACGTCGAAATGCAGGCGCTCAGTCAGCGCATCTTCGTCAATGGTGGAACTCGAGTCGATGTAGTGGTGACCGCTCGCCGCAAGGCGCAGCGCGCGAAAGCGGAGCAACGCGCCAAAGACGCGCTCGCGGAAATCGACTCGATCGGAGTGCAGGTGAAGGATCTCGACATCGGCCTGCTTGATTTTCCCTGCGAAGTGGGCGGCGAAATCGTGCTTCTGTGCTGGAAAATGGGCGAATCCTCAATCGGCCACTGGCACGGGACAACCGAAGGATTCGCCGGCCGCAAACCAATCGACGAACGCATCGCACGCTCGTCGAAGCGTACCAATTAGTTCCCAGTTGTCAGAACAAAGACAAATTTGGCTCTTCGCTCTCGGGGAAAGGAACCCCCTTGTCCGTGCTGAGAACTATTTCTCCGCGAGCAATTCTTCCAAGTACTGTTTCCACACTGCGGGCCGCGAGTGCGTTCCATGGCCGTGGGTCTGATCGCTGACAGGCAACAATATAAATTTGCCATTCTTCACTTTTTTGATCTCGCGTTCGGCAATGCCCAACTCTGGCGGATTGATTTCGTCATCAGCTGAATTCACCCACATGACCTGCGCCTTGATCTCGCCGAGCCTCGGTTCGGGGTTGTAATCGCGCGAGGCATCGAAGGCGTAAAGCACGTCATTGGCATCAACTTTGGCCAGCTGTTCTTTCATGAAGCGGTCGACAAAAGCATCGGCCGCATCGCGGGTGGGGAATTCTTTCTGCATGGCCACGGGAGCGCTGGTCATCATGAGAAACACATTGATCGCGCCGCGGAGTCCCACGAGCGGCTCTTCTTTATATTCGCCGTTCATGTAGGCAGGATCGCGGGTAATCGACTCCATGAACATTTTTCGCATGATGCGATTGCGGCCGGCGATTTCGACCGGAAGACAAGCCAGCGGCATCGCTGCGTCCATGAAATCTGGATACGCTTCGGCCCACAGAAACGACTGCATGCAGCCCATGGATGTGCCCATCAGCAGCCGCAGATGATCGACCTTGAGACCGTCGGCAAGCAGCAGGTGCTGGGCTTCGACCATGTCTGCATAATCGTAATGCGGGAAGCGGGCATGAAGGCCATCGCTCGGTTTGGTCGAACGGCCGTGGCCGATGGAGTCGGGAAGAATGATGAAATATCTGTTGGCGTCGAGCAGTTCGCCCGGACCGAACAGAACGCCGGCGAAGCGGGGCTGGGTGAAGTTCTCTCCGGCGCCGGTGGTGCCGTGGAGAATCATCACCGCGTTGGCGACTCTGCCTGAAGAATCAATGACCGGCTTGCCGTAGGTCCGGTAATGCAATCGCATTTCCGCCAGCCTTTCACCGGAGCGGAAATGAAAATTGTGAACGACATAATCGCCTTCCGCCCGCTCGGGCAATTCCTGAGTCAGGGCGAAGGGGCTCAACGCCAAAACAAATGCCAGCGGGAAAATGCAGATCGAGAAGAATCTCATGGGCCGATAGCTTACGTGGTTGCCCACACCCCTGCAAGTTGAGGCGATTTGATCGATTGCTCTCTGCCCGTGCCGCTCTGCCCAGTCTCGAACGGTGGTTCTTGAAGGCGGCTTCCGGCCTGGGACAACACAACCACTTCTGGACTCCTGACGGAGACCGCGCGGCGGTCTGTCATTAATTGCATCTTCCAAACAACATGTTGGCTGAAAAAGGACTCCAAGCTAGGGATGTTTGAGTGTAAAGAAATATTTCGCTAACCAAAAACCGCTTGCACTACAATTTGAGTGAAATGTGAGCCAGAGTGGTTGTCGCGGGCTCAGCGGTCAGATGACAAACTCGGCTTTTGTGAGGAAACAAGAAATGAAACTCCCCAATGCGGTTCGATTGCTTGCATTTGGACTTTTGCTGCTGGCCCTGCCGGCAGTTCTTTCTGTTCCATCGGCAGCGCAGATCGGCATCGGCATCTCGGTGCGCATCGGGCCTCCGGCGCTGCCTGTTTATGACCAGCCGATCTGTCCAGGGCCCGGTTTTATGTGGGTTCCCGGTTACTGGGCTTGGAACGACGACATCGGCTACTACTGGGTTCCCGGAACATGGGTTGAAGCTCCGCAGCCGGGGTTGCTGTGGACTCCCGGTTACTGGGGATGGAACGATGGCGTCTACGCCTGGAATGCCGGTTACTGGGGGCCGACAGTTGGATTCTATGGCGGCATTAATTATGGCTTTGGATATGGCGGAAATGGTTTTGGCGGGGGCGAATGGCGCGGCGGCAGCTTCTTTTACAACACCGCTGTCATGCATGTGAACACGGTCTCGGTCACAAATGTTTACGTGAACAAAACTGTGATCGTCAACAACACTTCCCACGTGGCGTTCAACGGAGGAGAAGGCGGAGTGCAGGTTCGGGCTACGCCAGAGCAGGTTGCCTATGCGCATCAGACCCACACGCCGCCGGTTGCGGCACAGACGGAGAATGCACGCGCAGCCAGCCAGAACCGCGCATTGTTTGCTTCGACGAACCATGGCCGCCCAGCGGTAGCGGCGACGGCGAAGCCGGGCCAGTTCAGCGGGAAGGGCGTGATTGCTGCCCGGTCGGCGGGGGGGACCTATCAGCCGCCAAAAATGTCTCCCAAGGAAGCGCGCGCGCCTGCCCCGGCGGCGAACCGTGGGGCAGAGAATCCTGCGGCCGCAAATCGAGCGGCGGAAGCTCATCCCAACAACGCTCACCCGGCCCCGGCACATCCTGTCGAAGCTCATCCAGCTCCGGCGGCGAAGCCGGCTCCCAAGCCAGCTCCTCATGCCAGTGCACCGAAACCTGCGCCGAAGCCGAGCCAGCCTAAGCCAGCGGCGAAACCTGCCGCAGCCCCGAAACCGGCTGCCAAACCGGCTCCACCGAAGCCCGCTGCTCCGCAGAAACATGAACCGCCTCCGAAGAACGAGCAAAAATGACGGTGTCGAAATCCAATTTTGACCTGGCCAGCGCCGCCCGGTGGCGCTGGCTTTTTTCCTTTGCAAGCTGGTTGCCTTCGCAGCGTTCTATACCAAGCAGGGAGACGATGCCGGATTGTTCCGGTCGGGGCACGAAAGTACCTTTCACGAGGTGATTTCGAAGCTTCTCTGATACAATTTTTTACAAGCCAATCGGTGCGAAAATCGTATCTTAGAGAGGTTAGTGTTAAGAGCGAAAGAGTGCGTCGTGGGAGTTTCTGGAAGCATGTTGTCGAAGAAACAAAAACTGCGTCTGGCGGGGGCTTTCGCCGCCCTGTTTGTGCTTGCGCTTGCAGTCGGATGCACCGGCTTTTTTCAGAACCCCGTGCTGTCGTCTCTAGCCATAGGCCCAGCAAGTCCGACCATCGAAACGGGCAGCACCGATAACACGGTCCAGATGACTGTGACCGGTACCAACAACGACGGCAGCGTAGCTGAGAATCCCTCGGTCGCTTGGACCATCACGCCGAGCTCAGTGGCAACGGTTTCTTCTTCGGGGTTGGTAACGTCGGTGAGCACGGGAACAGCGACCGTCACCGCGACCTCCAATCAGAACGCGTCTATATCGGCCACGGCAACCGTGACCGTTACGGTGGGGTGCATCACATCCATATCGCTGGATCCGACGAGCGGCGCAGTCAGCAGTAATGACGGTACGACCGTGTCAATCACAGCAACAGCAGTAACCTGCAATGGATCCGCTGACGTTACTGACGTTGCCACGTGGACCTCCAGCAACACGTCGCTCGCGACGGTATCCGCCGGCGTGGTTTCGGGAGTTGCAGGCCTAACTAGCGGAGGAACCGTCACAGTCACTGCCTCAGTCGGCAGCGTCACCAGCGACGCCGCAACGATATCGGTTTCGCCGTAAATAAGTCGATTGCCTGGCGATCCGCTCCTCGCTCCTTCGGCCTGCGTTCCTGAAATCGTAACTGCAAGGAAAGCGACTCGCTTTGACGTTTTGTCCAGTTTGGGCAGCAGCCTTCGTTACTGGTCTGTGGCGGAAAACACGCCGCGTTCCGTGTCCGTCGTAGTATCGTAAAAGCTCAATCCAGAATCGCTTAAGGATATCTATACCTGACATTCGCTGCATCGGCATTGGTACCGGAGGCGGAGATGCTCCCGGCCTCAAC
>JASHRB010000050.1 GCA_030037575.1 Candidatus Sulfotelmatobacter sp.
GCAGTCGGCTGCAATATCGGTTCACTCGTGGCATACGAAATCGGATGCTTTGGCGGGCGTCCACTGGTCGAGCGCTACGGCCGCTGGATTCTGATGGGCCGCCGCGAGCTCGACTGGGCTGACCGCTTCTTCCTGCGCTGGGGATACTTGGCGGTGCTGATTGGCCGGATGTTGCCAGTGATTCGCACTTTCATTGCGCTCCCGGCGGGGATTGCGCGCATGCCCCGCCTTCGTTTTCATGTCTACACGTTTCTCGGCTCCTGGCCATGGTGTCTCGCCCTTGCCTATTTCGGCATGAAACTGGGCGCAAATTGGCGCGCGTTAGGCAAGTACTTTCACCAGTTGGATGCCGCGATTATGGTTGTGCTGGTTCTCGGAGTGGTCTGGTTTGTTTGGAGCCATTGGCAGAATCGAATCGGCGGTCGCCGGCCAGGCGTTAGCCGTCAGCAATCCCAGTCATAACATCCATCCGGCTTCGCGAGCTGCGACGCCACGATTTGCCATTTCGCGCCGCGTTTCACCACTACATCGGTGTAGACATAGCACACACGGCAGCGTTGCCCGCACCGCTCGATGACATCCTCTTCCGAACCGTGAACGACTGCGAAATTCTCATTCAAAATGCGGATGCGGCGCCCCTTGATTCCATCGAGACAAAACGAATCCTTCTGGACTCTAGATTGTCGACCACATCTTGTTTCCTAACAGCCCGGCCACGCTCGTCGTATTGGATATAGTCATCCGCGTAGATGCGCCGCAGTTCGGCGACATCGGTGCCAATCAGCACGCGATCCCCCGCTTCGAACAGCTCCAGGATCTGCTGCG
This sequence comes from Candidatus Sulfotelmatobacter sp., assembly GCA_030037575.1. GTDB lineage: Bacteria > Acidobacteriota > Terriglobia > Terriglobales > Acidobacteriaceae > Sulfotelmatobacter. The sequence continues at coordinate 826 of JASHRB010000050.1, forward strand.
CGGCAGATTTGGCTGGCGCTGCCGCGGATCCATCAGGTTCGCCATATTCTCCCATGGCAAAAGTGTACAGGGCGAGCTTCCGCCGGAGAGGGTCAGCAGCCCGATGTTGTCTCAGGACATGTTTTATGCCCTCGATGCACCGGCGACAACCCCAACCGGTGTGGAGCCAAACGGCTGACTTTCCGTTAAATGTCGAAGCCGAACTCGCCAATGTGAATTTCGGGTCTTCTGCTGCCGGAGGGTTTGTTCCCCAGCATGAGTCATGAGAATCTATTTGTATCGCTTTGGTGGCAATAATCGTCACCTGGGAGGGCCTTTTATGTATCAGAAACGTCCCGGAACGTTCATGGCAGACTGGTCGGACGCCGATGGACGGCGGCATAGGAAACAGTTCTCCACTGCTGAGGCCGCGCGCAAACATGAGCATCGTGAAGCTGCTTTGACCCACGCGCTTAGGGCCAGCCGGGAGCTGAAATTAGCAGGTCTAAGTGGTGGCAAAAAACGCGCCAATACAGAGACGGTATCTGCCACCGCTACCATAGCTGCCGCCATGGGAAAGCTGGGCGTCATGATTCCGGGCATGGGCGCGGTCGCCACTACATTCGTGGCAGGCGTGGAAGCGATTCGCAAAGGATTAGCCAAGCCCATCGGCTCGCTAACCCAGATGGGTACGGTCCGCCTCGGCAAGCGAACCGAAGGCCGCTCGCCCAAGATCAAGGAATTTGTTCCGCTCGCGAGTCTCGACGATCTGATTTTTACCGGCTGGGACATTTTTGAAGACAACATGTACGAAGCTGCCTCGCATGCAGGTGTGCTTGATCAGCGGCTGCTTGACCGGTTAAGGCCGTTTCTTTCCTCGATTACGCCGTGCTCCGCCGTCTTCGATCATAACTACGTAAAGAAAATCGACGGGCCCAACCTCAAGAAAGGCAAGACCAAGATGGATCTCGCCGAACAAGTGCGCGACGACATCCGTAAATTCAAGAAGTCAAGCGGAGCCACCCGGCTCATTACCATGTGGTGCGGATCGACCGAATCGTACATCGAGGCGACGGATGCGCATCAGACGCTGAAGGCTTTTGAGAAGGCTCTGCGCGCAAACGACGAAATGATCGCACCTTCGATGATCTATGCCTACGCGTCGCTGATGGAGGGCGTGCCGTTTGCCAACGGCGCGCCCAATCTTACCGTGGATCTGCCGGTGATGCTCGAGCTTTCGCGGTGCCACGAAGCGCCCATCTGCGGCAAGGATTTCAAGACCGGGCAAACGCTGATGAAGACCGTTCTCGCACCGGCGTTCAAGGCGCGTCTGCTGGGGCTGAGCGGATGGTATTCGACGAATATTCTCGGCAACCGCGACGGCGAAGTGCTCGACGACCCCGGGTCTTTCAAAACTAAGGAAGAATCAAAGCTGGGTGTGCTCGATCACATTCTGCAACCCAGTTTGTATCCCGAGCTCTATGGGAACATGTTTCACAAAGTCCGCATCAACTACTATCCGCCGCGCGGCGACAACAAAGAGGGCTGGGACAACATCGACATTTTCGGATGGCTCGGCTACCCCATGCAGATCAAAGTCGATTTTCTCTGCCGCGACTCGATTCTCGCTGCGCCGATTGTGCTTGATCTGGTGCTGCTGATGGATTTAGCACAGCGCTGCTCGGAGTTGAAAGGAATTGGAATCCAGGAGTGGCTGAGCTTCTACTTCAAGTCGCCGATGACCGTTCCGGGCTTATATCCCGAGCACGATTTATTCATTCAATTGATGAAATTAAAAAATACACTGCGGCATTTGAAGGGCGAAGAACTGATTACGCACTTAGGGCTGGAGTATTACGACTAATTCGTGAGCACATCGGAAGCCGCTGCCGCTTCGTGGTCCTGGTATGACTGATATTGTCATATTGAAGTGACCATCATACGAAGACGATTGCGGCAGGCGTGCAGCCGTTCTGATTACCAAGCGGGGGAAAACTTGATGTGATTCTGCTGGACACCCACGTTCCGATTTGGCTGGTCTCTAATCCCCGCAAACCTTCGCCTGCGGACGGGCGCAAGATTCGGGAGGCGCAGCCGGCAGAGGGCTGCGCCCTCGCATCATTTCAACACAACCGAGTGCGTGGATCCGGGACGATTGACGCGATTCGCGAGAGATTGGGTCGTTCGAGAGCAAATGTGCTGGAAATCCCGCCGGACATGGCTGCACTTGCCATGACATTTTCCCGAAAGCTTTCCGAGAGACCCGGGAGACAGGTTGATCGGCCCTACGGCTCGAGCTACGGCCTGACTCTCGTCAGGCAAGATGAGAGGATCCTGGCGAGTCCGCTGATGCGCTTAATTTGATAGCCAACTATACGATCTGCTTCGCCTTCTTATATTCGTCAAACTTCTCCAAGAACCTGTCCAAATCCTTCCTCTGCAAGTAATACGGCGTCGACAGCCTCAGCTTGCTCGGTTCGCCGCCGCGGATGCGGACCTTGGCGGTATTCCACATCCACTTTTCCAGTTCCATGCGTTGAATGGGCGGAACGTTCACGGTTACGATGGCGCAACGCAGAGCGGCATCCGGAGAAGTCCACGAGTCCGCACGGCGCTTCATCATTTCTGCAAGCACATAATCGGCCAGAGAACGATGCCGCTTCTCGATCCGGTCTAATCCAATGTCGTTCGCCAGCTTGAGCGAGGCGCGCAATCCCCACAGCGCCGGCAGATTGGAACTGCCAATGCGCTGGAAGCGCTCGGCGCGAAGCCGGGGTTCGTCCCAGCCTTCGGTGGCGATGGTGTTCCAAAGCCGGTCGATGACTTCGTCGCGCACGTAGAGAAAACCGGAACCCTTGGGTGCCATCAGCCATTTGTGGGGGCTCGATGAGTACATGTCACAGCCGAGATCGTGCAGGTTCAGGCGCATCATCCCGGTCACATGTGCTCCATCAATGGCGGAAAGGATACCTTTCGACCGGGCTAACGCACTTAGTTCTTGCGCCGGCAGCACCACGCCGGTGACCGTGGTGATGTGGCTGAAAAAAATGATCCGAGTGCGCGAGGTGATCGCGTCGTTGAAAAGATTTAGAACCTGCGCCGCATCCTTTACCGGAAGCGGCAATGCAACTTTTCTAATTGCAATGCCGTAGCGCCTGGCTTTCAGATTCCAGGGATGCACCCCTCCAGGATGCTCCTGATCGGTCATGAGGACTTCGTCGCCTGGCTTCAGGTCGACGCCGTTGGCGATGTAGCTGTTCGCCTCGGTGGCGTTGCGCAGCAGCGCAATCTCGTCGCGCGTGCAGCCAACAAAATCGGCCAGGGGGTCCCGAAATTCATTCCACGCGGCGTAGCCCCAGATTGGGTAGTCCTCCGGGTCCTGCTGGTCCATCTTCTCGGTGGTGTTGTAGCCGTCGAACACCGCGCCCAGGACAGGCGCGGGGCTCGAGCCCACAGTGCCGTTGTTCAGATAAATCTCGTTTTCGGGGATTAGAAACTGCTTGCGCAGTTCTGCCCAATAAGCGTCTTCATTCTTGTCAAGCAGCGAGCGATCGGGCAGCGGCGGCACTTTTTCAAGCTGCGCAAACAAGGAACCGCGGACGGCGAAAGCCGCGGCGAAACCGCTGGCGGTGGAAAGAAAATGACGGCGATCGAACACGAGCGCCTCCTCAGCCGCAACGTAAGGCGCAATGGTACGACGACACGCGGCATGGGGCAAGGACAAGGCGGAGGGTTCAAGCGATAATTGTTGCAGTCACCTGGGACATATCCTCTTCTGGATGGCCGCCTTGCTTGCGGGATCGCCCTCCGGCGAAGGGTGAATTTCATGGGAGACGTATGGTTGGTCGAGAGGACGGCGTGGGTCAGTTGGCCTGCGAAGTGCTTGCCTTGAGCGGCAACGCAGCTTTCCCGCTCTTGTCCGGGTGAGGCATTTCTTCAGCCTCGATTGCTCTTCGGTACAGCAAAGTTGCCAGTTTGACCCGCTTAATTCCGTCGGCGATTCCGAACCTGTCGAAAAGCCGATTGAAGTTTGCTTTCACGGTGCGCGGCTTCATTTTGAGTTGCTTGGCGATT
>JASHRB010000683.1 GCA_030037575.1 Candidatus Sulfotelmatobacter sp.
TTTTGCGCCGGGCGGCCACGGCTGGTCATTATCCCACGCTCGATTTGAGCGCCAACTTCGGCGATATCGGGACCAACCCAAGCCAGTCCAACGGAACCTGGCAGGTGGACGGCGGTATCAACATTCCCATCTTCGCCGGAGGGAAAACTCACAGCGATGTGCTCGAAGCCGAAGCCCAATTGAAGCAGGCCCGCCAGCAGTTGGGCGATCTGCGCGGCCGCATCGATTATGAAGTCCGGGCTTCGCTGCTAGACTTGAATTCAGCGGCCGAGCAAGTCGAGGTCGCGCGCAGTTCGGTCGATCTCGCCGAGCAGGCGCTTACCCAATCGAAAGACCGTTACAGTGCCGGCATTACCGATAACCTGGAGGTGGTGCAGGCACAGGAGGCGGTTGCGGGCGCTCACGAAAGTTACATCGAAAGCCTGTACGCCCATAACCTGGCCAAAGTGGAACTGGCTCGCTCCATCGGCGACGCCGAGCACGGAGTGAAGCAGTATCTGAAGAGCCGAAACTAAAATCAATTTTTATGGAACAGAGCACACAAACCCCGACCGCCGCTCCCCCGGATCAACCGGAAACCCGCTCGACCCCGCCGGAACAGGCTGAAGGCCGCCCCCAACCATTACCCTCTCCCGAGCGCGACTTCCGTGTTCGTTCCTCGCGAGATAGCGCCGGTTTCCGCATCGGCCTGATCATTGCCGCGGTGGTGCTGCTGGTGGCAGCGTTCTTCATCTACCGCTACATCTCGAGTTACGAATCGACCGACGATGCCCAAGTCGACGGCCACATCAATTCCATCAGCGCGCGCATATCCGGCCATGTCGTCAGCCTGAATGTGCGAGACAACCAGTACGTGCCAGCCGGGCAGGTTTTGGTGGAGATCGACCCCTCCGATTATCAGGTGGCTTACGAGCGCGCTAAAGCCGACTTCGAAAATGCCCAGGCTGCCGCCGCCGCCGCCGGGGTCAATGTGCCCATCACTTCGGTGAGCACGAGCACGCAGGTTTCGTCGACCGAGGCCGATGTCACCAGCGCCCGCGCCGGCATCTCCGCCGCCCGACAGCAATACGACGCGGCTAGGGCGCAGCTCTCCCAGGCCGAAGCCAACAACGTCAAAGCGCAAAACGACCTTCAGCGCTACAAGCAGTTGATCGACAAGCACGAGATTTCCGAGCAGCAGTACGATGACGCCATCGCCGCCGCCAAGGCCAATGCCGCCGCGGTCGAGGCTGCCCAGGCCAACGCCGATGCCGCTCAGGCCCAAGTCACGCAGGCCGAGGGAAGGCTGGTGCAGGCTGAGGCCAGCTATCACAATGCCCAAACTGCGCCCCGGCAAATGCAGGTGATTCGTTCGCGGGCAGAGGAAGCCGAGGCGGCTGCCCTGCAAAAGAAAGCCGAACTCGATCAGGCGGCGCTCAATCTGCAATATTGCAAAATCGTCGCGCCCGTTTCAGGAGAAATGAGCAACCGCACCGTCGAGGTTGGTCAAAACGTCTCCCCCGGCCAGGAATTGATGAAGATCATTCCGCTTGACGATATTTGGATCACCGCCGACTTCAAGGAAACCCAGCTTCACGAGATGAAACCCGGTCAGCCGGTTACCATCGACGTCGACGCCAACGGAAGAAGCTACAAAGGCAAAGTCGACAGCATCGCCGGCGCCAGCGGGGCATTATTCAGCCTGCTGCCGCCGGAAAATGCCACGGGCAATTATGTGAAGGTGGTGCAGCGGGTTCCGGTAAAAATCCTTCTCGATCCCGATCAGAACAAGGATCACTGGCTGCGGCCGGGAATGTCGGTCGAGCCCAAGGTCTGGATTCGCCAATGAGCGCGGCCGCAGCCGCGCTCGACAGCCCCGAGGTCTGGCGTCCGGCGATTAACCCGTGGATCATCGCCGTCACTGTGACCTTGGCAACGTTCATGGAGGTGCTCGACACTTCCATCGCCAACGTCTCTCTCCCGCATATCGCCGGCAGTCTCTCCGCCGGTGTGGATGAGAGCACTTGGATTCTCACCTCTTATCTGGTCTCGAACGCCATCGTCCTTCCGCTCAGCGGATGGTTGTCTTCCATCATGGGACGGCGCAACTTTTATATGAGTTGCGTGGGCGTATTCACTGTGAGTTCTTTTCTGTGTGGCCTGGCGCCGAACCTGGCAACCCTCATCTTCTTTCGCGTTCTGCAAGGCGCCGGCGGCGGGGGATTGCAGCCGAGCGAGCAGGCGATACTGGCCGACACGTTCCCTCCGGCCAAACGCGGTATGGCATTCGCCGTTTACGGCGTAGCGGTCGTCACCGCCCCGGCGATCGGCCCCACGCTTGGCGGATGGATCACCGACAACTTCACCTGGCGCTGGATTTTCTTCATCAATATCCCGGTCGGAATCATTTCCGTCCTCCTTACCTCGCGGCTCATTGAGGACCCGCCGTTTCTCAAGCGCCGGCGTCTCCGCGAAACCCATATCGACTACATCGGGCTTGGTTTGGTGGCGCTGGGCCTGGGAACGTTGCAGGTGGTCCTCGACAAAGGCCAGCGCGATGACTGGTTCGACTCGCACTTCATCGTGACTCTCTCCATCATCAGCGCGATCGCTTTGCTGTTTGCGATTTACTGGGAGTGGACCCATAAGGATCCGGTGGTCGACCTGCACCTGTTCCGCGATCGCACCTTCGGAATCTCCAACCTGCTGATGTTTATGCTGGGCTTTGCTTTGCTCGGCAGCACGCTGCTGCTGCCCTTGTTCATGCAGACTCTCCTTGGCTATACCGCCGAGCGCTCCGGGCTGGCGCTCATGCCCGGCGGCTTCACCATCATGATTCTGTTGCCCCTGGTTGGATTTCTGCTCTCGCGCTACAGCCCTCGCTGGATGCTGTTTTTTGGATTGGCCATGCTTTCGGTCTCTTTGTTCAACATGACCGGCTTCGATTTGCAAATGGATTTCCGCAGCGTGGTGCTGGCCCGCGTTTTGCAGGCGGCGGGTATGGCTTTTCTTTTCGTCCCCATCAACACCGCCGCCTATGCTTTTCTGCCCCGCGACAAAAATAACGCCGCTTCAGGCCTGATGAACCTGGCCCGCAACATCGGAGGCAGCGTGGGGATTTCCTTCGTGGCTACCATGCTGGATCGCCGCACCCAGGCCCATCTGAATTATTTCTCGCGCAATCTCAGCGCCACGAACCCCGCCTTCCGGACCATGCTGCAGGGAGCAGCGCAAGCCATGCGGCACCATGGCGCCAGCACCGCCTTTGCCGCGCGCCAGGCTTATGCCCTGGCGGGCGCTACCGTGCAGCGCCAGGCCGCCATGCTTTCCTACATCGATGACTTCCAGATTCTCGGCATCGCCATCCTGGCGATGCTGCCCCTGGTCTTTTTGGTGAAGAAGGGCAAACCCGGCGGCGTGGCGGTACACTGATACGCGGTATTTTTGCCGGTGAGATTCGCGCTAAACTAGGCCTAGCGATGTTTCGCCTCGTCACCGTCGAGCGGGAGTATGGTTGCGGTGGTGGTGTCATCGCTGCCCAACTGGCCAAACACCTGGGATGGAATCTCTGGGATAAGCGCCTGACCGAAGAAATCGCCCGCCTGGCCAACGTCGATCCCTCCGCCGTGAGGCGCTGCGACGAACGCATGGACAGCCGGCTTTATCGCCTGGCAAAAACTTTCTGGCGCGGTAGCCACGAGCGCAGCTCACAGCTTTCCGGCCAGGTGTTCGACACCGATTGCATGATGTCAATGATGGAGCAGATCACCGCCCGAATCGCCCAGGAAGGGAACTCGGTGGTCGTGGGGCGTGGCGCGCCGTTTTTTCTGCGCGATCATCCCCACGCCTTTCACGTTTTTCTTTATGCGCCCCGCGCTGAGAAAGTGCGCCGGCTTCTGGGAGAAGGTTGCCGCGAGTCGGAGGCCGAAGAGTTGGTCGATACCGTCGACCGTGAACGCATAGCCTACGTCAAACATTATTTCAACGCGAACTGGCCCACCCGCTCTCTCTACCACGTGATGATCAACACCGCGGTCGGCAACGAATCGGTGATTGAGACCATTCTGCACACCATGCAGCTGGTCCAAGGCCAGCCTAAAGCCACCGATTACGAACCGCCCAGAGTGCCTGCCATCTAAAATTAACTTGAGCGCCCGTGCGCCCGCCGTTGCGGTGCCGGGCAGCAGTCTTCCGCGCAAACATCCGGCCGTACACCAAGCGATCCCAGCGATCGTCTTTCCTTAGTGGGATCGATGCGCTCCAAAACTAGTTCGCGAATCATGGCGATAAACTTCGGGTGCACCCCCACCGTTCCCGCCCGCGCCATCGGCAATGCCAGCGAGTGGCAAAGTTGCCGTGCCTCCACATCGAGGTCGTATCGAACTTCCATGTGATCGGAGATGAAACCGATCGGCGCCAGCACTACTGCGGACGACAGATTCCGCGCCTGCACCTGGCGCAAATAGTCGAGAAGGTCGGGCTCCAGCCAAGGCTGGCCGGGCGCGCCGCTGCGGCTTTGATACACAAGCGCATCGTTCTTGTGGCCGAGCGCCTGCGAAACCAGGCGTCGCACTTCTTCCAACTGCCTTACATAGTCGCTTGTGTTGGCCATCGAAACCGGGATGCTGTGACCCGTGTAAATAATCTGCACGTTTTCTGGTTTATCTGCCGGAATGGCCTGCAGCGCATCCTTGACTCGCTCGACCGTCGCTTCCATAAATGCCGGATGGTTAAAAAATGCCCGCAGTTTGTCGACCTGGGGTGCACCCACTCCTACTTCGTTCTGCGCCCATGCGATGTCTTCGCGATATTGTCGGCATCCCGGATAGGAACTATATGCAGAGGTCACAAAAGCCAGGGCTCTTCGAACCCCGTCCTGCTTCATCCTATGCAAGGTTTCGGCAAGCAGCGGATGCCAGTTGCGGTTTCCCCAATAGACCGGCAGTTGGGGACCGTGTCTGTCGAGTTCAGCCTCCAGCCGAGCGATCAGCTCGCGCGTCTGCTGGTTAATCGGGCTCCTGCCTTCGAAGTGGTAATAGTGCTCGGCCACGGCGAGCAAGCGCTCCCGCGGAATATTTCTGCCGCGCAGCACCTTTTCGAGAAAAGGAATTACGTCTTGTTTCGACTCCGGCCCTCCGAAGGAAACGACAAGGATTGCGTCGTACGGCATGACAGTGAGCATACCTCGCAGCGAGCGAGAGAATGAAATCTCGAAGCAAGCGGCTGCCAGTCTGGGCCGCGGCCGGAGGAATCGGGTGGTTCGGGCTGCTCGTGCCGACCGACCGTGGCCGGTCGAGCGCAATACTCAGCTCTGCCAATCTGGGCCACACCTGGTCCCTGCGGTGGCGCCTGGCCATATCAGTGGGGAAGCGCGGGCGGCGATGATCGCGAGCACTTGCGGCGGTGGAAGCGTCCGTGGCTGTAGGAAGGATCGCCCCGACAATAATCTGAAGCGCGTCACCCGCCTTGGGCAACATCCGCAATCACACACCCGAATTGATTTTTATCCGTGCTTTTTCGGATGCTCGCCGTACCGACCCCCTTCCGGATCGATTTTCCCATGCGACGGTCGATCGACATCGGCTGCGCGGCAGGAGTTGCCGCGATCGGAACGCGGTTCCCGCCGGGGGAGGGTTAGGCCTGCGAAGGTAAGCTACAAGGACCCGGCGCGGCTCAACATGCGTGGCGGCGTCCTCTTGATTGCTTTGCCTTCCACCAAAATACCTGCGGGCAAAGCACGTGCGAATCGCGACCACCGGCTCCGGCGGCCGCGCCTCAGCTGCTGGACGGGAAGTTTGAGCGGCGCAGACGCCCGAGGCGGCCAACAGCAAAGCCATCAATTGTGCCGCCCGGTGTGGTGGAAAAGGCGCCGACCGTCTCGTGGGACCTTTGCTTCATAATTCTCTACTTGCGCGCGGCGATGCAGTTTTTGCACTGCAAGATTGTTATTCCCCTGGACGAAATCCACCGTATCAACGGCCTTTCCTCTACTACCCACCAAGGCTGGGTTCATCGCCGACACTGCTTGAGCTCAAAAGGCCACGATTCCTCGGCTGATCTGTGACCAAACCAGGTCGGGGCTCGTCTAACGAAAGGCATGGCTTCTGCGGGCCGCTCGTACCTGCATCGTCCACAGCGCTACCATTTCATGATACCGGCATCGAAACCCGCTGCGGTCGCTTGAAAACCAGAAAGGAAGAGGCTGGTGGTATTGAGCGGAATCTTTCGAGCGCATCTGCATGTTAGGCTTTTCCGGGGGTTATGGAAGCTACAGTAATTCGGCGGGTCTTTAAAGCCTTTCAATACCGCGATTTTCGCCTGATGTGGTTCGGCGCCTGCACCTCCAGCATAGGCACCTGGATGCAGATTGTGGCGCAGGGCTGGCTGGTTTACCGGTTGAGCCACTCGGCCTTCCTCCTGGCGCTCGATCAGTTTCTCTCCGGCCTTCCCATTTTTCTTTTTTCCTTGATCGGCGGTGTGGTCGCCGACCGGGTCGAACGCCGCAAGATTCTGCTGGGCTCGCAATACGTGCAAATGGCCAGTGCCAGCATCCTTACCTTGCTCGTCGCCTACGGCTGGGTTCGCGTGTGGCACATTTTGTGCCTCTCGTTCATTTCCGGCTTCGCCCAGGCTTTCGGCGGACCCGCTTACCAGGCGTTGATTCCCACTCTGGTTGAGCACGAGGACATGCCGAACGCCATCGCACTCAATTCGATTCAGTTCAATGTCGCCGTCATGGTGGGGCCGGCGCTTGGCGGCCAAGCTCTGGCCAAGCTGGGAGAATCGTGGTGCTTCGGCTTAAATGCAGTTTCGTTCCTCGCCCCGATTATTTCGCTCTCCATCATCAGCGCCCGCTTCCTGCCCGCAAAAACCAGCGAATCGATATTCCGCAGCCTGAAGCAGGGTATCCGTTACGCGCGCCAGCAAAACTCCATGGAGGCTCTGATTCTCCTGGCTTTCTGCATGACCGCGCTGGCCATGCCCATGCGCACGTACTTTCCGGTTTTCGTGAAGGACATTTTTCATCGCGGCCCGGAAACCTACGGCAATCTGCTCGCACTCATGGGCCTGGGATCGATCATCGGTTCGCTGGCCGTTGCCGGAGCGGGCAATATGCGAAACAAAGGACGAGTGGCCCTGGGCTCGTTGATGTGTCTGGGAGCGGGAATCTCGGGCTTTGCGCTCTCGAAATCGTTGCCCTTCAGCGGCAGCATTCTTGTGCTTGCCGGCGCGGCCATGATGGCCGTGTTCGCCACCGTAAATTCTCTGGTGCAGTTGATCACCACCAACGAAATGCGCGGACGCGTAATGAGCGTCTACAACTTCGCCTTCC
>JASHRB010000684.1 GCA_030037575.1 Candidatus Sulfotelmatobacter sp.
CCATCTCGTCCAGCGTCTTCTCACCGGAGATGACGGCACCGGTGTCAATATCAATGATGTCCTCCATTCGTTGGGCGAGCAGCGAATTCGTTGAGATTTTGAGCACTGGTGCAATCGGATTTCCCGTCGGCGTCCCTAGGCCCGTGGTAAACAGGACGAGGCTGGCACCCGCACCGACCTGCGCGGTGACGCACTCGACGTCGTTACCCGGTGTGCACTGCAGGTTTAATCCCGGCTCGGTGCAGTACTCAGGATAATCGAGCACCGCAGTCACCGGTGAAGCTCCTCCCTTCCTGGCCGCCCCAGCGGATTTCATGGCGTCGGTCACTAATCCATCGCGAAGGTTTCCGGGCGAAGGATTCATGTCGAAGCCAGAGCGCACAGCCTTTGCCCGGCAGGCATAGTCATGCATCAATTGAATGAACCGAGCGGCGACGTGCCTCCCGATGCAACGATCGATCAATTGCTGCTCGACGCCGCAGAGTTCAGGAAATTCGGAGAGGATGCTCCTCCCCCCTAGAGCTGCCAGCGCATCCGACACCCGGCCAACAGCGGGATTCGCAGATATACCGGAGAACCCATCCGAGCCGCCGCACTTCAAACCCACGCACAAGTGTGCGAGAGAGGCGGGGGCACGCTGACTTCTGTTCGCCTCCATGAGCCCGACGAAAGTCGACCGGGTGGATTCCGAAAGCATCTTGAATTCGGAGCCGCTCTGTTGCTGCTCAAATACGAACATAGGCTTGCTGAAATGCGGATCACGCCGGGCGATCTGTTCTCTGAGAATGTCAACTTGTGAATTCTGGCATCCCAGACTGAGAACAGTCGCTCCGGCAACATTCGGATGATGGATGTAGCCCGCCAGCAGCCCGCAAAGATTGTGGGCATCTTCACGGGTTCCGCCGCAACCCCCTTCATGCATCAGAAACTTGATTCCGTCAACATTCTCAAGAACCTTGGGACGGGTGACCGGGTACCGGTTTAGTTTCAGCGGGGGTGTCTCGATGGTCTTGATTTTGCCTTCACCATAAGCCCTGACCAGTTCCGCTACCTGTTGCCGATAGATGTTAGGCTGAGCAAACCCCAGTTCCTCATGGAACGCCTGTCTTAACACGGCAACGTTTCTGTTTTCACAGAAGACCAGCGGCACCACTAACCAATAGTTTCGCGTCCCGACCTGCCCATCGGGCCGGTGGTATCCAAGAAAGGTTCGCTGCCGCCACCGAGACACATCGGGAGGAATCCACTCGTATCGCTGTGAACCCTCAGAGTAGCGGGAGGCCTCGTGTCGCACGTTTTGAATGGTCAGGACTTCTCCTGCGCGAATCAGATCTCTGACTTTACCTACGAGAACCCCATGCATGATGACATCGCTACCTGGTAATAAATCCTCGGTGGCAAACTTATGTTTAGCCGGGACATCTGATGCCAGAGTGTAGACATGATTCGAAAAGTCGATTCGATCACCCTTGCGCAGATCCGTGAGCGCCATTAGGACGTTGTCTTTGGCGTCGATCTTGAGAACGCTATTCTGCATTGCAGTCCTCTGCAAACCGGTCTGAGAGCGAGTCCGGCCGGCCGCATTTAGCCGGCGCACTCCCCCGACCAAGTCAGTGTAATCTGTCCACTCGCCAGCGGGCCCCAGAAGCCTGAACTTCTCCGGTGCGAGACCCGCCGGGTTTTCAATGCGCATGACTTCGGTGGGTGCTGCGATCATCGCGAGGCGATCCACATCAAAGTCCCCGTAAGAGTCCGGACAGGAACAGCCGATTCAGCGCTCGACGTCTTCGAACAGTCTCGACAGGACTCTAGTGGTTCGAGTTCTTGTATAATTTCCCAACATTTTTATAACCGAATGCGGTCGGGGAACTGGAGAAACAAGCGGAAGAGATGGTGTTAAAAGTTTTCAGCGACAAGAGTTCGTTGGGAAAGGCGGCTGCCCAGAAGGCGGCAGCTGCGATCCGGAGCGCCATCCGGGACCGTGGCCAGGCACGCGTTATTGCCGCCACCGGTACATCTCAGCTGGAATTCCTGGCCGCTCTCACCGAGTCCAGGGATGTCGAGTGGCGATTGGTCGAACTGTTTCACCTCGATGAATATATCGGCCTGCCGGCTGCCCACCCCGCAAGCTTTCGCAAGATACTTCTCGATCGGTTCGTGAACAAAACCGGAATCGCGAAGTTTCATCCCCTCGACGGCGAGGCGCGCGATCTTTCCGAGGTCATCCGCCAGGTGGGCAAGGCACTGGCATCTGCGGCGGTGGATATCGCCTTTGTGGGTGTCGGGGAGAACGGCCATCTGGCCTTCAACGATCCGCCGGCAGACTTCGAAACCGAAGAGCCGTACCTGATCGTCAATCTTGACGAAGCCTGCCGCCGGCAGCAGGTCGGGGAAGCCTGGTTCGGCGATATATCACAGGTGCCCAAGCGGGCGATCTCGATGTCAGTGCGGCAGATCCTGAAGGCGAAGGAAATTCTGGCGGTCGTGCCCGAGTCGCGAAAGGCACAGGCCGTGAAGGCCTGCTTTGAGGGCGAGATCAGCCCGAGGGCACCGGCATCGATCCTGCGCACGCACCCCAATGCCAACGTGTATCTCGACAAGGAATCGGCCAGTCTGCTGAGCTCGGCATTGGAGACTTCCGCCTAACATTTGCGGGTAAGAGATCGGGTCGGAGTTACCCGCAACTCAGCCGGCGGCGGGGTCTCGGGCTGCCTGATCAAACCAGGGCATAGAGCCGTACAGTCGCGCATCATGATTCCCCACTTGTTGGTATTCTACCGTTGCCCCAAGCGCGCAGATAAATCCCTTCGCCTTATCGGCTGATGCGAACGATGTAATAGAATCTCTTGCCATATTTGATTCGTGGGGTCTTCGGAGACTTCAATGCGATTCGCACGTTTCAGTCGCGCGTTACCTTATATCGGTGCAGCAGTGTTACTCGCCATGGTGGGAACGTCGGTGGGCGCCGGGTCCTCAACTCCCGACGCGAAAACCAAGGGGTGTGCAACGGACGGCAGCGGCTTGAAGTTGCCGGCGGGGTTTTGTGCGACGGTCTTTGCGGACGGTATAGGCCATGCTCGCCACTTGGCGGCCGGATCGAACGGTGTCGTTTATGTGAACACCTGGTCGGGAGACTACTACGACTTCGACAAGGTGCATGAAGGCGGATTCCTGGTTGCCCTGCAAGACAAAGCCGGCACGGGGAAGGCCGATTTGATCGAGCGTTTTGGCGAAACTGAGAAGACGGGGGGAGCCGGGGGGACTGGCATTGGGGTTTACAAAGGATGGGTGTATGCGGAGATCAACGATCGAATTGTGCGCTATTCACTACCCGCAGGCGCCATCGTCCCGTCCGGCGTTCCGGAGACGATTGTCTCGAAATTGCCTCTGGGCGGCGATCACCCGATGCATCCTTTTATCATCAGTCCCGATGGCACACTGTACGTGGACGTGGCTACCGCGACCAATTCTTGCCAACCAAAAAATCGCCAGCCCAAAGTTCCCGGCGACAACCCGTGCACGGAACTGGAGACACGCGGGGGGATATGGCGCTTCGACGCGAACAAAACAGACCAGGTGTTCTCTCCATCTCAGAGGTACGCAACTGGAATCCGTAATGGAGAAGGGTTTGCCATTGACGCCGCGGGGCGCGTTTTTGTGACTCAGCACGGCCGCGATCAACTTCACTCCAATTGGCCCGATCTCTACAAACAAGAGGAAGAAGCCACGCTCCCGGCTGAAGAAGTGTTGCTGTTGAAGGAGGGGGGCGACTACGGCTGGCCTGAATGCTACTACGATTCATTTCAGAAGAAGCTGGTCCTGGCACCGGAATATGGTGGCGATGGCGGCAGGACTGTCGGGGTTTGCGCAAGCAAACTTGGGCCGGTGGCGGCTTTTCCTGCACATTGGGCCCCGAATGCAATGGTGCGCTACGACGAGAATGGATTTCCTGCCCGGTACAACAACGGTGTCTTCATCGCCTTCCACGGATCGTGGAACCGCGCGCCTTATGCACAAGGCGGCTATAACGTAGTTTTTCAACCTCTCGACGGTGATCATGCGTCGGGCAATTGCGAGATTTTCGCGGATGGCTTCGCAGGTCCTGTGAAAACTCCGGAAGGTGCAGAACATCGTCCTTCCGGACTTGCAGTCGGCTCGGATGGTGCGCTCTACGTAGCGGACGACATTCGCGGACGGGTCTATCGAATCACCTATACCGGTGATCCCGCGGGGCCGCCCCCCAAGGCGACGCCATGTCCGAGCAATACGGCTCCTGCAGGCAAGATCGTTCAGGCGGAGTCGTCGCCTCCAGAAGGCAACACTGCCGACCTACCTGTGCCTGAAGGTTCGTCGCCAGAAATGATCGCATTGGGAGATCGCATTTATCACGGTCAAGTGGGCGGTGCAACCTGCACCGGCTGCCATGGTGCAAACGGCACTGGAACGCCTCTTGGTCCCGATCTCACGAAGCAGAAATGGATGTGGAGTGATGGCAGCTTCGCGGGAATCTTGAGGGTGATCACCGAAGGCGTCCCGAAGCCCAAGCAGTACAGAAGTCCGATGCCGCCGATGGGCGGTGCAGAACTTTCGGACACTCAAGCCTCCGCCCTGGCCGCCTATGTGTGGGCACTTGGTCACAAAACGGCATCCGGAGCGAAAGCGTCACCCGCAGAGCTGCTCATCCCCAGCGAGAAGATTTTCCCCGAGAGCTTGACCTCTACGTCTGATGGTCGAGCAATTCTTGGGACGATTTCGGGGCGGACAATCTTCGTAGTGAAACCGGGCTCCTCCTGCACCGAGCCGCGGATTCAGAAGGACCACCCGCAAACCCCTTCGACGTTGAAGGCATTCGATCCGCAAACTGGCGCCCTCAAAGCCAGCTACCAGCTCCTCACCAAGGGCGCGTCTTGCAACGACATCGCAGTTGGTGAGGATGGCTCCACTTACGTTTCAGACACACAAACAATTATGGAAGTCGATCGTTTTCCCAGTGGAGGCTGGCAGCTTGAGCTTTGGGCCGGCAACGGAGGATTCGGCCCGAAAGGGGGAACCCTCGACGGTATAGGCAGTACTTGGCAATCGGCTGTTCGTGAATACCTTGCAAACGAGCAAACTCTTTTCCGTTGCGATCGCTGCTGATGGCAAAGCCGGCACGATTGCCGAGGTCAAGCTGGACCGCGCCATCGAAAACCCCGACGGCATGCGTGCGTTCGGCAATGACGGGGTTTTTTAATTGTGCAAGGTGGAGGCAAGGGATGGCTGTCGCGCAGCAGGATTATGAGTCCCGCCCGCTTCCTGCGTTCGCCCAGGCCCATTTCTGCAAACAGGTCCACCGTCCCTTGCTCCAATACCCCGGCGCGGACCCTTTCTTCGACGTATTTGCGGCCAGGCGGGTTTCGACTACGACCGACTCAATGCCTTCGAGGTAAAAGCAGATGAGACAAAACGAGCCCTGCGGGTCCCGCCCCGACGATTCCCACCTGTGTACATTGGGAATTCGACACCGGATCAGCGTTACGTGTTTCAACCGTGGCTGATGATAAATCAGTCTGGTTACCAGAGTGCAGGCAAAGAAATGCGCGTTGCCGGCAAGCTTTGCCAGACTAAGAAACCGCAGTACTCGAAACAAGAATTGTCGAATACTTCTTTCGCCGCACTCCCATACCCGGCAGGTATGTTGCGCCTGGTATGCGCTATTCTATTCCGCATGCAGCGATCCGAAGAAGCCATGGCGAACAGACTTCTCGAGGCTCAAGATAAGGCAAGAGAACTCTTCGCGGCAGTCTCCTCCGAGAATCTTATCCGCCCCGGCCTGGCGGAAACAGAGATCAACGAGGCCATCTATAGGTTGGCGGAGCAGAGGTACGGAATCAACCGCTACTGGCACAAACGCATCGTGCGTGCCGGACGCAACACACTGGCTCCTTACGATGAAAATCCTCCGGACTTCATCGTTGGCGAGGATGACATCGTTTTCCTCGATCTGGGACCCGTTTTCGAAGAATGGGAAGCCGATTTTGGCAGAACCTTCGTCGTGGGCGATGATCCGATGAAGCACCGACTCCGTCGGGATATCGAAGAGGCTTTTGCGAAGGGGAAAGCCTATTTTCATGAACGCCCCGATATCACCTGTGCCGAGCTCTACGCGTACGCTCAAAAGCTCGCACGGGAGGCAGGATGGGAATACGGCGGTCCGATCGCGGGTCATCTCATCGGAGTTTTCCCGCACGAGAAAATCTCCGGCGACAAAATCACTTTGTATGTCCACCCCAACAACCCCAATCGCATGCGGACCCTGGACGCGAGCGGCCACAAACGCCATTGGATCCTCGAAATCCACTTTGTCGATCGAATTCGGCAAATCGGTGGATTTTACGAAGAGCTGCTCACGATCTGACACACTCGTCGACAAATGAAAGTGCGTGGCATCAACCTCGATTCCCAAATGCGATGCGCTCACTATCACGGGGCGAGCGATATCGTGGCGATCAAGATGAAGTGTTGCGGTCTGTACTATGCCTGCAAAGACTGCCATGCTGAACTTGCCGATCACGAGATAGAGGTCTGGCCAGAAAGCCAATGGAACCAACAAGCAATCCTTTGCGGCGCATGCAAAACGGAGCTGACCATCCAGCAGTACGTACAAGACGAATGGTGCTGCCCGGTGTGCCACGAGCGATTCAATCCTGGATGTCGGAACCACTACCATTTCTATTTTGAAGTGCCGCCCGTCATAGGCCCCAGATCCGATTAGCACCAACCACCAAACCCAGGGTCAGGCACGCGATCAGAATTTCTCCCACAGCGCCCACGATGAAGGGGCGTAAGCCTTGTTTGGACATCTCGCGAAAATTAGTGCGTAGGCCGACACCAGCGAACGAGAGAGCGAACCCGAAGTCCAGGTCGCGCGTCAACTTGCCCGGAGGTCGGCCGAATACGTTTTCGAGGACCAAATCTCGTGCCGTCGCCACCGGCCAGAAAATATGGGAGGCCCAAAGAGTTCGCGGTTTGGGCAAGTGCCTTGAGTGGCTCAAGAACGAGCGGACTCAGTGGTTTAAGCAGTTGGAAGATTCGGTGCGATGGGCTGTTCATAGATCCGTCTTGCCGCTTCGAGGTCTCGTGCATCAGTTGCCGTCATCAAATCGGCGTCGGCGAGTATGGGTGGGACTACATCAGCAGCCCCTGTAATCAGAGTTTGGTCCCAAAAGGCATTGAGAATTTCTACATCACCATTGACATCTGCTCTGAGGCGCAACTCGGTCATCAGCTTCGTCGGGTTATGGAGGGTATACACGGTCAACATTTCAGGTTTCAGATGGTGAGTGAGGCGATCCGCAGCCACTTCTCCTCCCCAATAGGCGTCGAAACGAGCTAAATCCGCCCTGGGAGTCTCAGGTATGCCAGATTTCTCCTAGCACTCGGCTCCAGTTCTGGCCCAGAACCAGGCGAATGTGCTCGTCGGTGTATCCGCGCCTGACGAAAGCCGCGGCGAGATCGTAGACTCGTTTCTGTCCTTCGAGGCCGGCAACCACTTCGTGTGTTCCATGGACACGGTAGCGCGGGTCGGCTTTCGCCAGCATTTCCTTCAGTATCTGAGGAGCTCCCAGATCGTTGCTCTCGACTCCGGCGTCCGACCCGATTCCCACGTGCTCAATTCCCACCAGGTCGCGCACGTGATCGAAGTGGTTCACGACGTCGTCTACGGTCACCGGCTCCGCGCCCTTGACCATGAATGCGATGCAGGTAATTCCCATGACTCCGCCGCGCTTGGCCAGCTTTCGAATCGCTTCGTCGGTCGAAGTGCGAGGGGCGTCCGGATTCAGTGCGCGGCAGTTCCCGTGCGAGAGAATCACCGGCGCTGTGGACATCTCGCAGGCGTCGAGTTTGGTGCGATCGCTCGCGTGTCCCAGGTCCACAGCCATTCTGACCTGGTTCATACGCTCGATCACTTGCTGGCCATACTCGCTTACTCCGGCGTCGTGTGGTTCGAACGCGCCATCCGCGACCAAGGAGCGGAAGTTGTAGCCGAGCTGTGAAATCCGCTGGCCATAGCCGTAACAGGTATTGACGGCATCCACGGTTTCGAACTGCGCACTGGACTGCAGACCGAAAATCATGCCGTACCGACCCTGGCTCTTCACCTTTTCAAAGTCATCGGCGGAATTGATCCGCGCCAGCCATTGCGGGTAGTCGAGGAGAAAGCTGTTCCACTTTGCGAAGAGCTTCTCTGCATCATCCAGGGATGATGCGCCAAGACCAAAGTTGATTGCATTCACTCCCGAGTTCATAAAGAACTCAAAGTCGGACC
>JASHRB010000685.1 GCA_030037575.1 Candidatus Sulfotelmatobacter sp.
CCCGCGGTGGTCAGCAGGTCCGCCACCAGCTTGGATGAAATCGGGCTGCGTGGTTTGTCTTTGCGATCCTGCCGCGCATATCCAAAATACGGAATCACCGCCGTGATTCGCCGTGCCGAGGCCCGCTTCAGGGCATCGACCATCAGCAGCAGTTCCATCAAATTTTCGTCGACCCCCGTGCTCCTGGCTCCGTGCACCGCACGGCACGTCGGTTGCACCACGAAAACATCTGCCCCGCGAACGTTCTCCTGGATCTGCACATAGGCCTCGCCGTCGGCAAAACGTGTCACCTGCGCCTGCCCGCGCGGCATGCCCAGGAACTGGCAGACCTCGTCCGCCAGGGGCTCGTTCGCAGTCCCGCTGAAAATTTTGAACTTCTCATCCACCCGCGGGCGCTGCTTGCGATCGGATTTCTCTTCCGGCGCGGGGGGGACGCTCTTTTCCACCCTTTGCGCTTTTTCCGGCGTGACTAGAGTTGCCATAAGCGGTTCTCAGTTCTCGGTTATAGTTCTCAGTCTTTGGGGCTCGGCCAGTTCACTGAGAACCGGGAACTGGCAACTGAGAACTGGTTTTTCTGGCTGGGCCGCTAGGATTCGAACCTAGACAAAGTGCTCCAAAGGCACTTGACCTACCATTAGTCGACGGCCCAGTGAATCATTTTGCTGGCTGATTTTTGATGGTTGATTGAAACTCCAGTCCGGGAACACATAGATTTTCAATCAAAAATCAGTAATCAACAATCAAAAATTTCACGCCAGATACCGTCACCTCAAAATGGCCTTCCAGTACTGCCGCCGGGTCACGGTGGCTGTCGCCTGCGCCGCCCAACCCTGCTGCCGCAGCTTTTCCGCCGCTGTACGCGCCAGTTTCGTGGAGCCGAACAGCCCATACAACGCCGACCCGGAACCCGACAGAGACGCGTAGCTTGCGCGCGCGCGTGCCAGCGCCTGTTTGATCTCACTCAGTTCGGGATACTCAGGAAAGACGACTTGTTCGAAGTCGTTCTTGATCCCGGCCCGGACAAGCCCGAGAAGCGGATTCTCAAGCCGGCCCCTTCGAAAAGGAGCACCGGAGCAGCTCTCGCTCAGCCACGCCGACAGCCGCGGGCCAAGCTGCTTCATTCTAGCGGATGGTGCAGGCACGGTCAACGTGGGTCCAGCCGCCCCCGGCCGTCCTAAGGGAAAAGGAACGGAAGCTTGGGCTCGACTGGATTCTGTAAAGGGTGCACGGGCATCGGGGTCGAGCGGTGAAGAGCGGCGCTCGAGCGCTGCGTCCGCATGGCGAGAACGTCCGGGCTTTAGCCCCCGCTCCATCCTGCGGTCCCACTGCGCAAACGCCTTCGCAGTCGAAACGCCAATCTTCGGCGTCACCACAACGCACGCCATCTTCGGCAAATCCTCGACCGGGTAAACTTGTTCGCCGCGACCCACTCCCAACACCGTTCCACCCAGCAGAAACAGGGGCAGATCCGAACCCACTTCCGCGGCAATGTTTAGCCGCTGCTCTGCGCTCAGGCGCTTGTTCAACACCCGTTCCAATCCAAGCAACACCGCCACGGCATTGGATGATGCTCCCCCCAATCCCCCTTGTACCGGCAGGCGTTTCTCGATCGCAATGACCACCCGCCCTTTGGCGCTTAGAGCCAGCAGCGCCTTTTCGGCCATGCGAAAGCAGGTGTTCGATTCCTCGCACGGAACCCTGGGGTCGTCACATTGAATCTCGATTCCGCTGCCACGCCCGACGCCGACGCGAATCAGGTCATAAAGTCCAATCGTCTGATAGACCGTGAGCAATTGGTGAAATCCGTCATCGCGGCGCGGGCCAATGTATAACCCCAGATTAATTTTCGCGAACGCTCGTACCGTTACCGTCATGGGAGGATGATTGTAAAACTCCGCGCCCACTGCTTGGCAATTCACCGTCGGCCGTTAACTTAGAGTGCGCGTCCTTGGCTCGATCTGAGCCGCCTTGGCTGGCGCTGGCGCCACGCCTTACCCCCGCGCGGCAGCGATCCGGCTTGATCGCGCCCCCTCAATCGCGGCCTCATTTTGCCTCATGCAAAGAAATATATCCCCGTCCGATACACCACTTCGGTAATCTCGACTCTGACCGCCGCCTGGAGCACTCTGATTTGTGGTTCCAATCACACGAACCGCCTGGGGCGGTCCCCCCTAGTTGGAACCACGCACCACCGCAAGCGCGAGTGCTGCCCCGATTGGCAACGGGGAACCCCTGTCAGCGCTGTCCCGCAAGGGTGCAAGCCGTAGCCTGCGGAAAATGTGACGACAGCTACAAATTTCCAGCCCGGGTTCCGCGTCGATCGGGAGATCGAACAGAAAAATCGGGCTGTCAGGGAGTTTTGTTATGCGGCCTCTGATTACTGGTTATTCATTGTTGCTTTGTCTTTTGGCGGCCTCGATTTTTGCCGCCGCTCAATCGAACTATAAAGTCATCGCAGTTACGGATGGCGGTACCATCTCCGGGACCGTCAAGTGGTCAGGGCCCGTGCCCCACGAGTTGGACTATCCCATCACCAAGGATCCTCAGATTTGCGAAACCGACGGCAAAAAGACCGCCGATCTCGAACGGTTGATCGTCGGTCCGGAAGGCGGCGTTGCCAACACCATCGTTTACATCAAAAACATCACGGAAGGGAAGGCCATGGATCTGCCCGAGCAGCGGCGCCATCTTGATCAAAAGCACTGCCGTTATGTTCCGCATATCCTGCTTGTGCCCGAAGGCGCCGACCTGGAGATGCAAAGCTCCGATGCCACCCTGCACACGATCCACATGGACGGGGCGGCTACCTTCAACTTGCCGTTTCCTTTCACCAACCAGGTGGTTTCGCGCGCCATGTCGACGCCGGGCTTGGTCAACCTGCATTGCAACGGGGGCCACGTCTGGATGAATGCCGAAATGATGGTGGTGCCGCATCCTTACTATGCAGTTACGGATGAGAGCGGGCGCTTCGAATTCACCAGCGTCCCTCCGGGCGCCTATCAAATCGTCGCCTGGCATGAAGGCTGGGGGCTGGCCGGCAAGGAGCAGGCCTACGATGTTCTGACCGAGCGCGCTGTACAACGTCCGATCTTTACCGAACCGAAATCCTGGGAGAAGCCGGTTACCGTAAACTCCAACGGATCAAGCTCGGTCAATTTTGTGATCGGAAATAAATAAGAATCAAGCTGGAAATCCTACAAGCAAAGGCCAGCACGGCTCTGCCCAAACCTTCGGCGCACAGCTGCGCCCTTCGCGAATCCGGCGGTCCCTGGCGAAGTCGCCCAGAACCTGCATCGATGGTGCGAATCTCGACGACAGCCGTGCGCCAACAACTGCATTCCGGCGGGGTCACGGCCATCGACCCGATTGCCGGACCGGCTGATCGTTCTGGCACCGCGCGGATCGATCGCCACGCGCCAAAGCACGCCTTTCGGAAGCCGGCTTCAGCGCTCGGGCCGACACAACCTTTACTTTGCGCCTTGCCCGCGGGGCCGTGAGAGGCGACAGCGAAAATGGCAAACTGATGCCTTCCTTCAGCACCTTGGCCGGAGCCCACCAGCAGGGGGCCAACCGCCTTACCCTTGGCCGGAGCGTTGGACGGCATCCACATCGAAACTTAATTCATTCGCCATCGGTGGAAACTCTCGAAGCCCGGTGGTGAATGGGCAGGGTGACATGGTGGGGGTGAAGCTTCGACGCCGGCAACGCGCCCGGCGCGGCGGCCCCGCAACTTCTTCTTGGATGACAAGCAAGGCGGCAAACTTAGCGTCGACCTCCGCGCCCTTCAGCAGGCGCTGGGCCACTTCTAGGGCCGGCGGGCGATAGCGAACCGAGGAGCCGGTCGCCGCCCACAAGCCCTGGCTGCCATAGAGAATATTGGCAAAGGGAGGTGTATGATTCGCGCTGGCCGGCGCCAAAACCCGGGGCGACAAAATCGTCAGCTCCGCCTCCTGTACAGCACCGAAAACTCAAAGCCCGCGTTCGCCGGAAATAGCTCCGCCACTTTCCTCAAACGTTCCGCCAGCGCCGACGGTGCGAGTAAGGGATAATCCCGCTCCCGCAAATCGTAATAATCCACATCTAAAAACAGGGACAGCAAATAAATCGAGATGGTGTCGGAAAACGTGGCCTCGAAGTATTCGTTCTGGTAACGCTCTGCGTCCGGTCCGGCGGCAGTCGCGAGTTTTCGCGCCTCCCAGGCATCGAGCGAAGTCTCGCCCCGAATGCCTGCCCCAACCTGTTTCCACGCCAATTCGCTGAACTCCTGCGAGACTCCGGCAATTTCTACCAGCGCATGGCCCACGTTGATGTAGAACTCAAATGCCACCGAAAACTTGTCGTCCGTAAGCCGGGTGGAAATAAACACGCACTGCGAGTCGCCCAGATTCAAGTTGCGATGGCAAACCGCGCTGTCGCTGAGCGCGACATCATAACGATCGGCAATCAAAGTCTCGTCGCCCTGGCTCACCGTGAGGGGCACGAAATAATAAGCTTTGCGCTTGAGCGCCGAGGCAATTTTGGCCGGGACGGCAGCGATCATGCGCTCCAAATCCGTCGAGCCGACCGAGTTCTCGCCCGCCGTGGCATAACAGACGCCGTTCGCCGCCTGGGAAACCGGCGTCATCCGCACCACATCTGCGGGGCTCCGCGTAATCGTGGGCGCTGCCTGTGACATCCTTAATCATTTATACACTACCCGTTATCCGCGGGCGTTCCGCTCTTGTCGTGTTCCGTGGCCTCCCGAAGCCCCGCGTTTTCACCCGCGCGGGCGGAGGGATCTCCTCGTTCCCGCCATCAGGTTTTGGCGAAATCCATTGGGCCTGCCCGGGCACGGCATTCGCCGGCAAGCGGCTGCGCTCAGGACCGTCCCGAGACCTCCCGACCACCGCCGAATGGTGTAGCCTTATTAAGGTGACTGGCACTCCCAATTCGCCCCGCTGGTACACGATTCCGGTGCGAGCCGCGCTGGTTACGTTCCTCGGCACTCTGATCTGTTTCGCGGTTGCGCTGTTGCTGGGAATTATGGGGACGGCGGTGGTATCGTGGTTCGATCACGTGCATCCCGACATGCGCATCGCTTATCGCCATGTTGCTCTGCCGGCCGCCATGGTCTCGGGAGCCCTCCTCCTGGCGCTCTCCCTGGCGCTCGAAATCCGCCACTATCGCCAGTCGAAAACCCTCGCCGCCATCGCCAGAATGAGCGCAGATCGCCCGCTCCCGACCAGCTGAGATGCCCCCGCGCATTGCCATCCCCATGCCCCATTCGATCGACTGCGAATATTCCGAGCGTGCCATCCCGCAATATGAAAGGGCGGTTGAATTGAGCGGAGGAAAGCCGGTGCGAATTGCGCTCGACCGGCCCTCGGGGGAAATTGAAAAAATGGTCGCCGGCTGCGAGGGGGTGTTATTGCCCGGGAGCAAGGCCGATGTCGATCCCGCGAGGTTCAAATCTGATCGCTCTCGGCACACTGCAGCTGCCGATCCGCGCCGCGACTGCATTGACCAATTGCTGCTGCGTGGCGCCTACCAACTGCGCAAGCCGATTCTCGGCATTTGTTACGGTCTGCAGAGCCTCAACGTTTTTCGCGGCGGATCGTTGGTCCAGCACATTCCAGATTTTTTGCCCCAGGCTCGGCGCAACCGCGTGAACCATGAAGCCGGCAGAAAGGTTCCCGTAGCGCACACCGTGGAAATCGAAGAGGCGTCGACGCTCGAGAAAGTTCTGCGGGGAGACAGCCGCTCCCGCCGGTCCGACGCCGCAGGGGAATCGAACCGGCCCGGTCACCCCGGGCCGGGCGCCGCGCGGGCAACGACCAGGGGTTTGGCCTTCGAGCAAAAGCTAACTCTTCCCGTAAACTCTTCGCATCACCAATCCGCCGACGCAATTGGCAATGACTTGCGCATCACCGCCCGCTGCCCCGACGACGGGATCATCGAAGCTCTTGAGGGAACCGATCCAAATCACTTCGTGCTCGCGGTCCAATGGCACCCGGAGCGTTCGCTCGATCGAGACGAGGCCTCGCGCAAGATTTTCCGCGCTCTGATCGAAGCCGCTACTCGCCCGCCAAAATAAATCAAGTTCTTTTCCGGCGCCGAGTTTTTCTCCGCCCCTGCTTGGCCGCGGGCCGTTTCTCGAGCAGCGCGACAACCTGCGCGATGGCGGCGTTCTCGAGGTTCAGCCCTTCGGGAGTTTTGGCTTTCAGCCCCACGCAATTCCGGGGCAGGCGCAATGCCTGGGCCACCCGAGCCCGGATGGCCGCCGCGTGGGGTCCGATCTTCGGCGCCGCCAGGATCAAGCTGGCGTCGACATTGGCCACGGCATAGCCGGCGGCATGCACGCGCTTTCGCGCCTCATTGAGAAACACCAGGGAATCAGCGCCCTTCCACTGCGGGTCCGACGGCGGGAAAAGCGCCCCGATGTCAGGCGCGGCAATGGCTCCCAGCAAGGCGTCGGTGATGGCATGCAGCAATACGTCTCCGTCGGAGTGACCGCCGAGTCCCTGGGCGTGTTCGATGGCGACGCCGCCGATTTTCAGTGGAACGCCGCGGCGAAACTCATGCGAATCGAAGCCGTATCCGATGCGCCGTGGCGGCTGCTTGGCTTTGTGAACAGGCATCAATGTCGACGGGCCGTCTTCAGGTAGAACTCGGCTAATTCCATATCCGAGGGCGCGGTGATCTTTATATTCCTGGGCGATCCCATCACCACCGCAACTTCATGCCCCGATCGCTCCACGAGCGAGGCTTCATCGGTGCCCAGAAATCCATCGGCCTCGGCTTCATCGAAAGCTTTCTTGAGCACCCCGTAGCGAAAGCCTTGTGGAGTCTGCGCCATCACCACGCTCGCTCGCGGAATTGTGGCTTTAATCAACGCTCCATTGGCGGTGCGCTCAACTTGTTTCACGGTGTCGACCGCGGGCAGCCCGGCAATGGCGGCGTCATACTTTTCCGCCGCGGCAATGACTTCCTCAATAATCTCGACGGTCACCAAGGGACGCACGGCATCGTGCACCAGCACAACATCGAACGGGGTTGCGGAAATCGCCTTGAGCGCGTTATGGACCGACTGCTGCCGGTGTTCGCCTCCGGGCACAAAATTCACTTTCTTCTTCAGCACATCCTTGGCTTGGCTTCGCAGTCGCGAGCGAAACCCCTCGATTTGGTTTTGCCGCAGTGCAATCCAAATCTCGCCCACAGCCATGACCCCGGCAAATTTGCGCAGCGTGTGGATGAGAATGGGCGTGCCGCCGAGTTCCGTGAATTGTTTCGAGGGGGGGGCTTTCCCGGCTTGGTCACCCGCGGGCACGGGGGCCATGCGGGTGCCCAGCCCGGCCGCAGGAATGATGACCACCACCTTCATAGCGGGCTGTAAGTATACGAGCCGGCATAGAAGAGTTCAAATGCCGGGCGCGGTATGCGCGGTATGGGGTCGGTTGGCTTGGGTCAAGCGGAGCCGCCCGTTTTTGGCGCGTTTTCTGCACCCCCAGGAAGCGCGCGCGGCTGGCCTCCTCGAGGGCGTCGAATTAGGGTTTGGCCTTCACCGGCTCCTTTTCTCCCACGCGCTTGCTCACTTCGAAGCTCATCTTGCCGGTTTGCTTAGGCGCGTCGATGACCACATGGTCGCCATGCAGGATCTCTCCCTCGAGAATCTTCATGGCCAGCGGATCCTGCACCAGCTTCTGAATCGATCGTTTCAACGGTCGCGCACCGAAGTTCGGATCGTAACCTTGCGCGAACAGCAGGTCTTTTGCGGCATCCGTCAGCTCGATGGAAATCTTGCGATCCGCCAGCAATCTGCGCACATCTTCGAGCCGCAGCTCGATGATCTTCACCAACTGCGCTTTGCCCAGCGGCCGGAAAATGATGATGTCGTCGACCCGGTTGAGAAACTCGGGGCGGAAGTGCTGATGCAGCGTCTCGGTCACCTGCTCCGTTGCTTTTTCGAAATCTTCCGGGGTGGACAAATTTTCCGCCTGCAAGTAACTCGACCCCAGATTCGAGGTCAGGATGATGATCGTGTTCTTGCAATCGATCACCCGGCCTTTGCCGTCGGTGAGGCGTCCATCGTCCATGATCTGCAGCAGGATGTTGAACACATCCGGGTGCGCCTTTTCGATTTCGTCGAACAGCACCACTGCGTAAGGACGGCGGCGAACCTGTTCGGTCAGTTGTCCGCCTTCATCATATCCAACGTATCCCGGCGGTGCGCCAATCAAGCGGGCGACCGAATGCTTCTCCATGTATTCCGACATGTCGACGCGCAATAGCGCGCGTTCGTCATCGAAGAGAAATTCCGCCAGGGCACGGGCAAGCTC
The DNA here is from genome assembly GCA_030037575.1 of Candidatus Sulfotelmatobacter sp. Lineage (GTDB taxonomy): Bacteria > Acidobacteriota > Terriglobia > Terriglobales > Acidobacteriaceae > Sulfotelmatobacter. The sequence goes on from JASHRB010000685.1 coordinate 8,316, forward strand.
AGTTTTGCCAACTCCGGTGGGTCCCAGGAAAATGAAGGAACCGATCGGCCGCTTGGGATCGCTCAACCCGGCCCGCGAACGGCGAATTGCGTTGGCTACGCGTTCGAGCGCCTCATCCTGGCCGACCACACGATTGCGCAGCCGGTCTTCCATGGTGACCAGCTTCTTCACTTCGCCTTCGAGCATCTTCGAAAGCGGAATGCCGGTCCACTTGCAGACGATGCGCGCGATATCTTCCTCATCGACCTCTTCCTTGAGCATGCGGGGGCGCGCCGAGGTCGCCGATTTCTTTTTGTCCTCGCCGTCGGCCCTGGTTAGCTTTGCCAGTTCCGCCTCCGTCTGCCGCAGCAATCCATAACGAATTTCCGCAACTCGCTGCAGATTGCCTCTGCGCTCTTCGCTTTGCTCTTCCAGCTTCAGCCTCTCGATTTTTTCTTTGAGCTCGCGAGTGCGCGCGATCTCGTCTTTTTCCTTTTTCCAGTTGGCCTTGAGCGCGTTCGATTTTTCGCGCATTTCGGCAAGTTCCTTCTCAATCGCGCTTAGGCGTTCCCGGGAATTGGGGTCGTCTTCTTTCTTGAGCGCCTGTCTTTCGATTTCGAGTTGCGTGGCTCGTCGTTCCAGCTGATCGATATCGGTGGGCAGCGAATCAATCTGAATGCGCAGGGAAGCCGCGGCTTCGTCCACCAGATCGATTGCCTTGTCCGGCAGGAAGCGGTCGGAGATGTAGCGATGCGAGAGGGTGGCCGCCGCGACAATGGCCGAATCCTTGATGCGAACGCCATGATGCACTTCGTAGCGCTCTTTCAATCCGCGCAAAATAGCGATGGTGTCTTCCACGTTAGGTTCACCAACAAAAACGATTTGGAAGCGGCGTTCCAGCGCGGCATCCTTTTCAATGTATTTGCGATATTCGTTCAGGGTCGTGGCCCCGATGGCGCGCAGTTCTCCGCGCGCCAGGGCCGGCTTGAGCATGTTGGAGGCATCAATCGCGCCTTCACTGGCGCCGGCGCCGACCAGCGTGTGCAACTCGTCGATAAAAAGAACGACCTGTCCGGAGGAGTCTTCGATCTCCTTCAGAACTGCCTTGAGCCGGTCTTCAAACTCGCCGCGGTATTTGGCCCCCGCCAGCATGGCTCCTAAATCAAGGGCAACCACCCGCTTGTCCTTCAAAACCTCGGGAACATCGCCGGAAATGATTCTCTGCGCCAGGCCTTCTACAATGGCGGTTTTGCCCACCCCGGGTTCGCCGATGAGTACAGGATTGTTTTTGGTGCGGCGGGAAAGCACCTGAACGACCCGGCGAATTTCTTCATCGCGCCCGATGACCGGGTCGAGCTTACCGCGGCGCGCCTGCTCGGTAAGATCACGTGCGTACCGTTCGAGCGCCTGATATTTCGCTTCCGGATTCTGATCCGTCACCTTCTGTGATCCGCGCACGGCAGTCAGCGCTTTCAAGATGGCGTCGTAGGTCGCGCCCTGACGCGCCAGGACCTGCTGCGCCGCATCCTGCTTGAGGTGGGTGATGGCCAGCAGCAAATGTTCGGTGGAGACATATTCGTCCTTAAAGCTGGAGGCTTCTTTGAACGCCTGCTCCAGCAGCTTGTTGGCGTTGTTGGACAGCGCGGCTTGCGAAGCCTCGCCGGAAACTTTCGGCAGCTTCTCGAGGTCGCCATAAACCTGGTTCAACACCGCTTGCGGCCCGATGCCGATTTTTTCGAGCACCGGCGAAACAATGCCCTCTTTGTCCTCGAGCAGCGCCGCCAGCAAATGCAGCGGCTGCAATTCCGGATTGCCGTGCTCGGACGCGAGTTGGTTCGCGCGCTGCACCGCTTCCTGGGCTTTTACCGTGAACTTGTCCCAACGGATGGGCATGCAAAACTCCCCCTAGCGATTGGGCAATTTCGCAATTGCGTCATTGGATGATCGCCAACCCTGCTGCGCTTCCAGATTACAGAATTGCAAAATTGCCGGTTTGGGAAAATTTTGGGGAGGCGATAGAATTTTGCCTCCCCCATGATCGCAGGGGGCTAAAGCCCCCTCCATTTTGGGCATAAGCGGGCGCCAAGGCGCCGCGCTCGCGCAATTAGGCGGCTTTGCTTGGGCCTTTGCCTTCAAGCGTCTTCTCCGCCGGCTTGCCGCCGCCGAGGTTCACCTTGATCTGCTTCGGCTTGGCCTCGGCTTTCTTGGGCAAAGTGATGCTCAGCACGCCTTTGTCATAATGGGCCGAAACCTTGTCGGAGTCCACGGTCGGGGGCAAAGTAAAGGTGCGAGTGAAGCTGCCATACTGCCGCTCCACGCGGCGGTAATTCTCTTCTTTCTCTTCCTTTTCGATCTTGCGCTCGCCGTGAACGGTCAGGGTATTGTTTTCCAGCCGGATGTCGATGTCTTTCTCATCGATTCCCGGCACTTCCACCTTCAGCGTGACGTTGTGCTCGTCTTCGTAAACATCAACGGCTGGGGCGAAACTCGAAGTTGCCAGGGACTCATCCCGATTGCCTTCGCTGTAGGTGTCGCGAAATACGCGGTTAATGCGATCCTGCAGCGCTGCGAACTCGCGGAATGGCTCCCAACGGGTAAGAACTGTCATGGTGAATCCTCCTTCAGAAATCTGCTTGGAATTGAAAGTATGTGACTGCCGAGACGAGGCGAGATTTCCATCAACGCACATTGCTCAATGCGAGTCACTACATTTGATGCCTTAGTTAGCATAAAAGAAGCATAAAATCTTAGTGTAATATTGTCAATATTATTAAAATGTTGTTTTTCATAAGCTTACGTACGAAATCACGCACTGCAAGTAGGATGTTTCCGGCACATTCAGCAAAACTGGATGGTCTTTCGCTTGTCCTCGAACCTCCAACAGCCGCAGGGTCCGGCGTACATCCCGGGCCGCCCGGGCGAGCATTTCGAGGAAGTCAGAGGGGCCGACGTGATAGGAGCACGAACAGGTCACCAGCACGCCCCCCGG
>JASHRB010000686.1 GCA_030037575.1 Candidatus Sulfotelmatobacter sp.
CCGCCCACGTAGCTGCTTTTCGTGTATATTCCTCACGACCCATGCCCACTTTCTATGATCGTTTTGTTGGCTGCGCCGAACGCTGGCCCGACAAAATCGCGGTTGAAATTCAACTTCAGGACCATGTCGAAAGCTGCTCTTATGCTGAACTTCGCCGCATGGCTGAGTCGGTGGGGCGCTGGGTCGAGGAGAACGGATTTGCGCGCGGCTCCCGCCTGGCGCTGCTCGCCGATAACCATCCTCGCTGGGTCGCAACATATCTCGGAATTATCGCAGCAGGATGTGCAGTGGTTCCGCTCGACACAAACCTGCACGCTGACCAAGTCGCCCGCCTCTTGAAGGACAGCGGCAGTTCCGTTGTCTTTTGTGACGCCGGTCACGCCGCGGTTTCCCAGAATGCCGTTGCCGGAGCGCAAATTGGTCGCGTGCTGATGGATCCGGAGCGAGCGGCCCATCTCACCACCGCGCCGAAATGGCTGGAGAACCTCTCGGCAATTTTCGAGCGTGGCCCGGAAAATTTTCACCGTGTGGCTTGTGAACCGGGCGATCTGGCTTCACTGCTCTACACTTCCGGCACCACCGCCGATCCCAAAGGGGTGATGCTCACGCATTCTAACCTGCTGGCCGAAGTGGAAGCCATCTTCCACTGGTTCGACATCGGGCCGGATGATGCGCTGCTGGGCGTGTTGCCCATGTTTCACGTGCTGGCGCTTATGGCCAACCTGATGCTGCCGCTGGTGAAAGGCTCGCGCGTCTGCTATCTCGAAACCCTGAACACCACCCAACTGCTGCGGGCGCTGCAGGAGCGTGGAATCACGGCTTTTGCCGTGGTGCCTCAATTTTTCTACCTGATTCACGAGCGGATTTTTCAGCATGCGGCAAAACGCGGTGTTCTTGGACAACGACTTTTTCGCGCGCTTATGCGCCTCAACCGCGGGCTGAGAACAATGGGATGGAACGCGGGCCCGGTCCTGTTCCGCAAAGTTCACGCCTTGTTTGGCGCGAAAATGCGCTATCTCGTAACTGGCGGGTCGCGGTTCGATCCCGCCATCGCTCGGGATTTCTACGCGATGGGCATCGATGTTCTGCAGGCGTACGGTCTCACAGAAACCACGGCAGCAGTGTTTGCCAATTCACCCACGAACAACGTGATCGGATCGGTAGGCAAAGCAATGAAAGGCGTGGCAGCCAAGATCGTTCAAGAGCAGATTGTCCAAGAGAGGGTCGTCGACACCCAACCGCAGGAAGATGGCGCGCCCCCTTCAGGCGAAGTTGCGCTACGCGGCCGCGTGGTGATGAAGGGCTATTGGAACCGTCCCGACGCCACCGCCGCTGCGCTACGCGAGGGATGGTTCTACACAGGCGATCTCGGCTATTTCGATGCCGAGGGAAATCTGTTTCTCACCGGTCGCAAAAAAGAAATCATCGTTCTCAGCAACGGAAAAAATGTTTATCCGGAAGAGATCGAGGCGCACTACTTGAAGTCTCGGTTTATCAAAGAGCTGGCTGTGATCGGGGTTGAGGGCAAGCGCGGCGAGAGCGGCGACCGTCTGCACGCCGTAATCGTCCCGAATTTCGAGGTGCTACGGCAAAAGAGAATTGTTAATGCAAAAGAAGTCATTCGCTTCGATATCGAATCTCTTTCGCAGCAAATCGCTTCCACCAAGCGGATCGGCAGCTATGAAATCTGGCGGGAAGATCTTCCCCGCACCACGACACGCAAAATCAAACGCTTCGAAGTGGAAAAGCGCATCAAGGCAAACCCCTCTGGAAAAGTAGCGGACGATTCGGATTTGCCCGCCGAGCCTTCGCTGACTTCGGACGAATCGACGTGGCTTGAGCAGCCAGCCGTAACACAAGCGCTAAGAGTCATGCGCGAGTTTGCCCACGCTGCCCCGCCAACTTTGCGGCCAACTCACAACCTCGAACTCGACTTGGACCTCGACTCCATGCAGCGGATCGAACTGCTCAGCCAAATCGAGCAACGACTCGGTGGCAACGTCCGAGAGTCGCAACTCGCTGAAATCTACACCGTGCGCGATTTGGTGGATGCAGTCTTACAGAGTGCTGCAAGCGGCGCTCCGAATGCGAGCGCCAAACCAGCCTTTGCCGGCTGGAAGGCAATTTTTGCCCAGAACCCCGATCCGCAGGAAGCAATGGCGTTGCAGCCCCAACCGGTCAGCGCGGCATTCTGGTATCTGCTTTCGCGCTTGCTTCAAGTGATTGCGCTCGATCGTTTTCACTTGCATGTAACCGGCATCGAAAAACTCCCCCCCAGCGGCGCCTACATTCTTTGCTCAAACCATCAGAGCTATCTGGATCCGGTCATGCTGACAAGCGTGTTGCCGCCGACAGTATTCAAGCGAGTTTTTGCTGTTGGAACCAGCGAAATTTTCGGTGAGGGATTCATGCGCCGCCTCGCGCAATCTCTGCGCGTGGTGGTGGTCGATCCCGATGCGAATCTGGTTCCGGCCATGTGCGCCGGGGCACTCGGCCTGCGCCAGGGACGGCCGCTCGTTCTCTATCCGGAGGGCGAGCGCTCGATCGATGGTGCGCCCAAAATCTTCAAGAAAGGCGCTGCCATTCTCTCCATTCATTTGCAGGTGCCGATCGTCCCGGTGGCGATCGACGGATTCTACGCAGCATGGCCGAGAAACAAGTCGTTTCAGGGATTCGTGCCGCTGCGCATCATGATCGGCGATCCACTGCTTCCGCCGCCCGAGGCTGAGGCATCCGAAACGGCATACGAAAGACTGACCGCGGAACTGAAGACGCGCGTGGTGGCGATGTGGGAGAAGCTTAAAAAGAATCCCTCCACCCAGCACTGAATTTACTTCGCTCTTGGATGCGTCTGATCGTAGACCTGCAGCACGTGTTTCATCGAAAGCTGGGTGTAGCGCTGCGTGGTGGCCAGCCGCTCATGCCCGAGCAAGTCTTGAATCGCCCGCAGGTCTGCGCCTTCTTCCAGCATGTGCGTGCCGAAGGCATGGCGCAGGGTATGCGGATGCACATCCGGCGACAAACCTTTTGCCACGGCAATTTTCTTGATGATACGGCCGACGCTTCGTGAGGTCAGCCGTCCGCCACGCCAGTTGATGAGCAGTGCTGCCGAATTTTTTCCGACCGTTTGCAGAATTTTTTGCCGCTCCGGGAGATATTTCTCAAATGCGCTCTTCGCGGAATCCCCGAACGGCACCTGGCGCTCTTTTTTTCCCTTGCCCCCAATCAGGATCGCTTCCGAACTCAGTCGGACGTCGTCCAGGTTGATGCCGGTCAGCTCTGAATTGCGGATTCCGCATCCGTAGAGTAACTCGAACAGCAGCCGGTCGCGCTGGGGAAAAACGGCAACCTCCGGCATCTCGCCATCGATGACATTGTTCATTTCTTCAATCGTGGGGACACGCGGCAGTTTCTTCGGCAGCTTGGGCGTCGCCACCAGCTTCGCCGGGTTCTGCTGGACCACGCCTTCGCGCGCCAGCCAGCGGTAAAGAGAGCGCACAGCAGCCAGCGCCCGGGCCACCGATGTTTTGCTCAAGCCCTTCTCATACAACCGTGACAAGAATCCGCGAACGG
>JASHRB010000051.1 GCA_030037575.1 Candidatus Sulfotelmatobacter sp.
CGCTCCGCTGGCCGTCCTGCCGGCGAAAATGGAGCTGGCCGACGCCCAGCGGTGTGTGGATGCGATGCTGCAGTTGATCGAACAGCGGCGGCGTGCGTGAGAGAATGCCGGATGCGAACGGCTGTGGTTGTTTCGAAAGTCGATGAGCAAACATCTCAAAGAAATTGAGCGGCTGCGGAAGATTATCGCGGCATTTCCCAAAGTCACCATCACGGTGCTCGGCGACCTGGTGGCCGACGAATTCGTGTACGGCGAAATTTCGCGAGTGTCGCGCGAGGCTCCGGTGCTGATTTTGAAGCATCGCGAAAGAACGGTGGTGCCGGGGGGCGGCGCCAATGCGGTCAACAATTTGGCGGACCTGGGAGTGAATGTTCTGCCCGTGGGCGCCGTCGGAGATGACGAGCCCGGACGCTCGCTGGTCAAGGCGTTCCGGCATAAGCACATCCCGGTGAGCGGGGTGCTGAAGGACAAAAGTTATACAACCGTGACCAAGACGCGCATTCTCGCGGGCATGACCCACAACACGCGGCAGCAGGTGGTGCGTGTGGACCGCGAGCCCGACAGCGCTCCGAGCCGGCACTTGACGCGGGAGCTGTTTTTGGCGGCCAGAGAATACCTGCGCGCTTCCGATGCACTGCTGGTTTCCGATTACGGATACGGTTCGGCGGGCCCGGCGCTGGTGAATGCGCTGCGCGAGAAAGGGCGGAGGCGAAGCGTGCCGCTCATTCTCGATTCGCGGTATCGCTTACTGGAGTATTCGGGAGCGACGGCGGCGACTCCGAACGAGCCCGAAGTGGAGGCGGCGCTGGGAGTGCGGATCGGACAGGATTGGGACAAAGTCGTGGACGCCGGCCGGCGGGTCATGCAGCGCATGGATCTGCAGTCGCTCGTGATCACACGCGGCCGCGATGGCATGGTGGCCTTCGATCAAAAACATGCGCCGGTGGACATCCCGATTTTTGGCTCGGACCAGGTGGCTGATGTGACCGGCGCGGGGGATACGGTGATTGCGGCCTTCAGCGCGGCGTTGGCGGCTGGAGCCACGACCGAAGAGGCGGCGCAACTGGCGAACTATGCGGGCGGAATCGTGGTGATGAAGCGCGGCACGGCCACGGCCTCGGCGGAGGAACTATTGCGGGCGATTGGCCAGGCGCCGCCGGCCACGCGGCCGCATTGAAGTCGAAGACCACGGCGGCCCCGAGGATACAGCGACAAGCGCGATCTTGGTTGATTAGGATGCGGATGAGCGGGGAAAAAAATCTGGACAGAGCGGAATTGCGACGGCGCGTGGAACAATGGCGCCGGGCGGGCGAGGGCGTGGTGCTGGCTAACGGGAATTTTGATTTGCTGCACGTCGGGCATGTGCGTTATTTGCGTGCAGCCAAGGAATTGGGCGGGAAATTAATCGTAGCCATCAATTCCGATGAGTCGGTGCGGGCGTTGAAAGGCGCAGGACGTCCGCTGATGCCGGAGAACGAGCGCGCGGAAATTGTGGCGGCCCTGGCGGACGTGGATGCGGTGGTTATTTTCCCAGAGCTCGACGTGCGGGCGCTGATTGGCGAGATCCGTCCCGATATTCAGGCGAAGGGTACGGATTATACGGTCGATACGGTTCCTGAGCGCGATGTGGTGCTCGAGTATGGCGGCCGCGTGGCCATTGTAGGCGACGCCAAAAATCATTCCACGAGTGAGCTTATCCGGACCCGGCTTCAACCGAGGGACCCGTGAGTTCTGTGCCGAAGGAATTTTCGCAGTCGGACCCACCTGCAATTTGGACGCCAGGAAAGAGCCCCCGATTGTTAATCGTGCGGCTCAGCGCGATGGGCGACGTGATTCATACCTTGTCCGCGGTTCATGCTTTGCGGCGGGCTTGGCCCCAGGCGCACATTGGATGGCTGATTGAAGAGCGCTGGGCCGAACTGCTGTGCTCGCCGGGAGCGGCGCGCCGCGGGCCGCGGTCGGCCCTGCGGCCGCTGGTCGATGAAGTTCACAGTGTAGGGTTGAAAGCCTGGGGCAAGTCTCTTTTTTCCATTGCGACCCTGCAACCCGCCGCCACGGTTTGGAATGATGTGCGCAGCGCACGGTATCAGGTCGCGGTCGATCTCCAGGGAGCGATTCGGTCGGCGGTGCTGGCCAGGTGGTCGGGAGCGGGCGTGATCTATGGAGCCGCACAACCACGGGAAGCACCGGCGAGTTTGTGGTACACGCGGAAGATCATAACGCAGGGCACGCACGTCATCGAGCAGAACTTATCCCTGGCCCGTGCGGTCATCGAAAACCTAAGCGGTGGCCGCTTCGGCAAGCATTTCTCGGCCAGCGCTGTGGCCGTCGATCTTCCGCGCGATCCCCAAGCCGGAGTGCCCATCGAGCAACGGCTGGCGGCATTGAAGCTGAGCGAATTTGCCATTCTGAATCCGGGTGCGGGTTGGGGAGCGAAGCGGTGGCCGGCGGAGCGCTATGGGGCGGTTGCCTGCGGCTTGGCGCGGCGTGGGCTGCGATCCATCATTAATTATGGTCCCGGCGAGGAATCGTTGGCGCGTGAGGTGGAAGGCGCAAGCGGCGGAAGCGCGGCGATGATGCGTTGCTCGATCACGGAATTGATTGCCCTGACCCGCCGGGCAAGGTTGTTGGTGGCGGGAGATACGGGACCGCTGCATCTGGCCGCGGCCTTGGGAATTCCGGTGGTTGCGATTTATGGGCCGACCGATCCGGCACGCAACGGACCTTTTGCCACGCACAGCGTGGTGCTGCGCAGCTCAGAAAGTCTGACTTCCCATGCGCGGCGAGACGCGGCGGATTATGGAATGCTGGGAATTGGGAGCGAAGCTGTGGTGGCGGCGGCGGAGAAGCTGCTCCTGGCCGCGCCGGGCGGAAGCAGGGCACCGCAACTCAAGGGCTAAAGCCCGCTTAAGACCGCGAGAGGGACGCCGAATGGAAGAGCCGCTCTTCCACCGGTTGCGGTCCCGCCCAAACCGCTAGGCGATGAATACCTGGGAAAAAATCGCGCGGCGCATTCGCGTGCCGCTGGGATTCGCGCTGGTGGTGCTGTATTTCTGGCTGGCGCGGCCGAGCTGGCGGTCTGTGGCCTGGGGTTTGATTGGAATATTCCCGGGGCTTTTGATTCGCGCCCTGGCCTCGGGCCATGTGCGCAAGAATGAGGCGCTGGCGACGTCGGGACCGTATGCCCACACGCGCAATCCCTTGTATTTGGGATCGCTGGTAACCGCCGTTGGGTTTGCGGTTGCGGCGCGGAGTTGGTGGGTGGGCGGGGCGCTGGCGGTCATCTTCCTTGCCGTTTATGTTCCCGTGATCCGCTACGAAGAAACATTCCTGCGCGAGAAGTTTCCGCAGTTCGAGGAGTATGCGCGGCGGGTGCCGAGAGTGTGGCCGCGATGCAGGGGGCCATGGGGAAGCGAGGACGATTCGCCATCGGGGTTTTCGTGGGCGCTCTATTTGAAGCATCGCGAATACAATGCGCTGATCGGGGCGGCGGCGATATGGGCGGGGTTGATCGTGAAACTGACGGCATTCCGAGTCTAGGCGGGCCCTTTTACTCGGCCAGTCTGCGCCTCAACCCCGGGCAGTCCGCAGAGACGGGCGGCAAACTCCGCCTTTCGTTTGCACTGCTGACCGGAGGTCCTCCCCGGGGGCATGGTCATGGTTCGCGCACTTGTTCGGCTCTTCCAAGTGGCGCCGTGGATCGATGCGGTTGCGCTGGCCAATGCTGTCGCCGCGCCCCAGGCAGACGCCGCAAACTCTCCACGACCGACGCGCAACTCCAGCATGCGTTGAAGGCCCACCAACTGGATGAACTGAAATCCAGAATTCCAGCCGGGAGTGCGGCGCGCAAATGCCGGATGCCAGCAGGCGACCGAATGGGTCGGACAATCGTCCGATTGCCCTTCCGCTGGGATCACTTCTGCGCCACAAGCTGCCTTGCACGGGTGAGTTCCGGGCGCGTGGAATTGGATTTGTCGCAGACCTTCAGCAGCAGTGCATAGTACTGGTTTGCGGCGTTCTGCTTACCGGCGGCTTCGGCGGCGCGGGCGGCGCCGTAGAGGCCATCGAAGCGGTTGGGATTGAACTTCAGGTCGGTCTGGTACTCGGCGAGCGATGGTTGCGGGCGGTTCGCCTCGAGCAGGATGTCGGCCATCATTTCGCGCGCGGGCACGCCTTCAGGCTCCTCGCCGGTTGAATCTTCCTGGTCGGCGATGGGGCGGAACGCTTCGACCGCGTCATCGTATTTGCCTTCCGCGAAGAAAAGCCAGGCTTCCGCCTCTTGGCGATCGGTCTCGGTGGCTTCGGCAAACAGCGGCTCCTGGCTGCTTACCAGCTTCTGATGGATGCCCTCGATTTCCGCGATGTCTTTGCGGACATCATCCGGCTTGTGCAGATGGGCCGAGCCGATGGCGCGGGCCCAGTAGATTTCGGCCTCTTCCGCCGTGCCGGCAACTTCCATCGGAGGCAGGCTGGCGGCGCCCGTCCAATCGTGCATTTCAATGGGGTAGAGCGCGCTCAGGTGGGCAAACGTGGCCATATGCGGATCGTAGCCTTTGCCGTACATGTCATCTTTTTTATCCGGCATCGCGCGAATTTCCTCGATCAGCGCTTTGGCGTCGGCGTCGCGGCCGCTTTGCATGTAGGCGTAGAAGAGAAAATCCATGGCGTGAAACTGGTGGCCTTCGCCTCCCATGCCCATGGCAGCGGTTTTGCGCGAGGCGGCAATGGAAGCGAGGTTGGAGTTGATGTCATCTTGCCAGAGGCCGACGCGAGCGAAAATGTGCGAGGGCATGTGCAGCGCGTGCGGAGAAGCAGGAGCGATTTGCGCGTAGCGGCGAGCGGCGGGCAGTCCGAGCTCGGCAAGCTGCGGGGTGTCGTAGGCGTGGATCAGATAGTGCGCCACACCCGGGTGATCGGGTTCGAGCGCAAATAGTTTTTCGAGAATTGCAGCCGCCTGTTTGCGATTGGCGAAGGTCGTGTCGTCTTGCGGGGCGGAAGCGAGCAGCGAGAGGGCGTAGAACACCGCCGCTTCGTGATCGTCTGGGTAGCTTTCGTAAACCTTCTGCATCGCATCGCAGTAGGCTTTGGCGCGGGCTTCGTGGTCCAGTTTTTTCGAGTTTCCGTAAAACGCCGCAATCGCGGCGATGTACGCCTGCTCGCGGGAAGTCGTAGGGCCGCCGTTGTCCTTGGCTAACAGGACATCCTCTTCGCCCTCCTGTATCACCTGGGCGTCGGGCTGGTTCCAGAGTTGGTGCCATCGGCTCATG
>JASHRB010000052.1 GCA_030037575.1 Candidatus Sulfotelmatobacter sp.
CTGCAGGCCGGAAAACGAGCTTTCTCCGCCGGCGTTGCTGCTTCCATTCGCACCGTTTGTGCCTCCGCTGCTTCCGCTGCCGCCGCTTGATCCGCCTCCGCCACCGGAAGCGCTCGCATTGTTTGCGACCACGATTTGAAGTGATTTCTGCTGCGATGCTCCTTGTGCATCCGAAACCGAAACATCGAAGGTGAAACTGCCGCTTGCGCCGGGAGTTCCGGTAATCGCGCCCGAATTGTCGGCCAGAAGAACTCCGCTGGGCAACTGACCTGAGACAACAGAGAAGCTGTAAGGCGCCGTACCGCCGGTGACAGTTAACGTTCCGCTATAGGCTGTGCCCACCGTGCCAGGAGGAAGCGAGGCCGAAATCGTCAAGCTGGCTGGCGCAGCGGTCGTGGCCGGAGTGGACGTTGTGTTGCCGGCCGGAACAGAATTGCCAGAACATGCGTCAAACAGAGTGATTAGAAGCAAAAGGAGAGCGGAGAACACGCAGTTGACAAAAGCAATTCGATTCCAGGAGGTTGCTTGCCGACGGGGAAATCTACAGAACATTGTTTACCTCTCAAATGGATTGAGTTCAGGACACTCCGCAGGAGCGTCCTCGGCTTAAAGCCCGAGTTAGATTTTTTGGCGGTGTGAGTGGCCGGAGAAACCAATGGCCAGAGGAGCTACTGGGACTTGCAAGCGCTCGTTTTGGGACTGCTCGACACTTTCACCCGCAGTTGGGAAACGCAAACACTCCCTGAGTTCTGAATGACACACCGACTCGCAGCCAAGCCGCGGACCCGCGTAATCATGGGGTCAAGAAGATTCTGAAGGAGTGCTTTAGGATATTCTAAACGCAGATCCTGTATTTTCAACCTAAATCGGCGATCGACGTCACGCTGCTAGGATTGAATCTTCCGTGTTCTGGAGGGCCGACGGCACGGAGTCATTGCCCTACCGGCTGGGTCAGGCATAATCGTAAAACGACGAATGCAGTACGTTGACTTGCCCGCCACCTTGCCAATCACGATCTCTGTCGCTTCCGGCCACGCCGGCAAGCGCCTCGACCAATTACTTGTCTCTTACCTCGGCGGTGTGAGCCGCGCCCGCGTCCAGCAGCTCATTTCCCAGCAAAAAGTGCTGGTGAATGACGCACCCGCCAAGGCTTCGCTGAAGCTGCGCGGCAATGAAATTGTTACCGTTGTTGGCGAGGCGCATCGCCTGCCGCTCAAAGCCGTTGCCCAAGAGATTCCCCTCGATATCATTTACGAAGACGACGATCTTGCGGTGATCAACAAGCCCGCAGGAATGATGGTCCACTCCGGAGCCGGAGCAACCGACGACGCCCGCAATCGCGGGACGCTGGTGAATGCGCTGCTATTTCATCTGCAAAACCTATCGGGCGTCGGTGGGCACCTGCGGCCGGGGATCGTTCATCGTCTGGATAAACAAACCAGCGGCCTGTTGGTGGTTGCAAAAAACGATGCCGCGCATGGCCAACTGAGCGCGCAATTCGCCGCGCGCGAGGTCCAGAAAAGATACGTGGCCCTGCTTCATGGTTGGACGAGCAACGATTCCGGTACGATCGACCAAAGCATCAGCCGCGACCGCATTCGCCGCACCCGCATGACTACGCGCCTTGCAGGTGGCAGAACCGCCATAACGCACTATCGCATGCTGCGGCGTCTGGATACGAAATTCGGTAGATTCACGCTGGCCGAGATAAGAATCGCCACCGGCCGCACTCACCAGATTCGAGTGCATATGGCCTCATTGGGACACCCTGTGGTTGGCGACACCACATATGGCGCGCCGCGAGAATTGAAAGCCGCAGCAAAATACGTGTCTTCCCGCAGAGAACGTGAGAAACACCGCGGACAAACCGGCGAAAACGATCTTCCAGTCACAAACAAAACTTCACGTGTGTTAAGCCTGCCGAGAAATTTTCTGCACGCTGCAGAACTGGAGTTTCGCCATCCGCGAACCGGCCAGACCGTGGCGCTGAAAGCCGGATTGCCGCTCGACCTGAAAACCTTTTTGCAAAACATCGAGGACGCCTGAACAAGGCTCCACTCGCTGCATAACTCTGTTTTTCCGGGCGCGGCAGGCGGGGTCGCCTCTCTCGACCGGACTCGCCCTGTTTCCGTGCTTCCAATGGAGCTTGCGGGATATAATACAGAACAATGAGGGGCTACGTCCGTTCAAGCATCGTTTTGAGGCTGCTGCTCGGATGCGCTGCAATGCTCCTGCTGGGTGGAGTTCACCGAGGCAGCGCGCAGTCAACAACCGCCGCTTCCGCTCAATCTGGGTCTGCACCTTCGGCGCAACCCGCCCCACCCTTGTCTCCGCCGCCCGCCGGGCAATCTTCAACTTCTTCGGCTGCCCCGCCGGCAACACAGCAAGCGGTTTCAGAGAAGTCTGCGAACGGAAATCCCGGCAATCACGATCCAGCAGTTGGCGATGTCCCACGAATCCGCATCGGCATCAACGAAGTGAATGTGGTCTTCACCGTGACTGACAAACACGGCAAGCGCGTCACCGATCTCAAGCAGAATGATTTTCGCATCGTCGATGACAACAAACCGCCGGCTGAAATTCGCAGCTTCCGCGCCGAGGCGAACCTGCCGCTCGAGGTCGCCCTCGTTATCGACGCCAGCAACTCGGTGCGCGACCGCTTCAAGTTCGAACAGGAATCTGCCATCGAGTTTTTGAACCAGACGATCCGGCGGGGCTACGA
>JASHRB010000687.1 GCA_030037575.1 Candidatus Sulfotelmatobacter sp.
ATAAATATTCGCCTCCGCCGCGCCGTTTACATTGCCGCCGGTAATCGAACCGCCCATGATGACAATGTTTCTGGCCAGGCCAACGATGGATGGATCTTTCGAAACCGCGAGCGCGATATTGGTCAACGGCCCAATGGGAATCAGGGTGATCTGGTGCGGATATTTGTGGATCAATTCAATGATGAGATCGGGACCAAATCGCGCATCAGCTTTGCACTTCGATGGCGGCAACTCGACGTTGGCCAACCCATTCTTCCCGTGCCAATACTGCGCGGTAATCAGTTTCTGATTCAGCGGATGCTGCGCGCCTCCGGCCACGGTCACATCGCAGCGTCCGGCAAGAGAAACGATCTGCAGAGCATTTTCCAGCCCCTGCCCCGCTTCGACATTCCCGGGCACCACCGTCAGCGCCTCCACTTGGAGCTCGGGTGAATTTAACGCGAGCATGATTGCCATGGCGTCGTCGGTGCCAGGATCGGTGTCGATGATGACGCGCTGCGGTTTTGTTTGGCCGCAGAGATGCAGCATCGCGGCAAAAACAAACAAAATTGCAGAAAATGTCCGGCTTGAGAATTTCATCGTTGTCCCTCTTAGGTGGTTCCCATTGGCTGGTGGAATAAAGCGCGCCATGTTTTCGCAGAACGTCGGAGAAATCTACAGCAACATGCCGGCGATCGACGCGGACATTAAGTTTGCCATGGTGCCGGCAAGCATGGCGCGAAAACCGAGCCGCGCCAGTTCGGCTTTCTTGTTCGGAGCAAGCGCGCCGATGCCGCCGATTTGAATCCCGATCGAGCTGAGATTTGCGAATCCGCAGAGGGCAAAGGTTGCGATGGTAAACGATCGGGGAGCGAGCACGGCTTTCTGCGGACCCAGCATGGAAAACGCCACCAGCTCGTTCAACACCATGCGCGTGCCCAGCAGATTCCCGATCACGCCGCAATCATGCCAGGGAATGCCGATGACCCACGCGACCGGCGAAAAAAGCACGCCGAATACGCTTTCAAGGCTGGAGGGAAACCAGAGAAAGCCGAAGTGTGCCAGGCCGCTGTGAATCCCGTGCAGCATCCCGTCGATTAAAGCCACCAGCGCCAGAAAGGCAATCAGCATGGCCCCGATGTTCAACGCCATGTGCAGCCCGTCGCTTGTGCCCCGCGCCACGGCGCCCAACAGATTCTCTTTCTTCTCTTCTTCGTCTTCGCTCATCACCACTCGGCCGGCAGTTTTCGGCTGCTCGGTCTCCGGCACCAGCATTTTAGAGATGAGAATTGTGCCGGGTGCAGTCATGATCACGGCGCTGAGAACGTGCCGCGGCTCGACTCCAAAGGCGAAGTAGGCCGCCATAATCGATCCCGAAACGTGGGCCATGCCGCTCGTCATTACCGTCATGAGTTCTGACCGCGTGAGCTCCGGGAGGAACGGCCGAATCGTCACCGGCGCTTCCGTCTGTCCCATGAAAATGCTAGCGGCCACGTCGAGCGACTCGGCGCCGCTGGCGCCCATGATGCGTGTCATGGCCCAGGCGGCAAGGCGAATGACCACCTGCATAACGCCGTAGTGATAAAGAATCGCAAACAGCGCGCAAATAAAAACGACCGTCGGCAGAACCTGAAAAGCAAAGATGAAGCCGACGTGCGACGTTTGCTTTCCCAGTTCGCCGAAAAGAAATTCCGAGCCGGCGAACGCGTAATTCAAAACGCGGTCGGCTGCGTCTCCCGCGAGCTGGAACATGCGCCGCCCAAAGTCGACGCGCAGCACAAACACCGCAAATACAAATTGCAGGCCCAGTCCCCACGCAACGGTCTTGATGCGAATGGCACGGCGGTTGGTGGAGAAGGCCAAAGCCAGCCCCAGCATGCTCAAAATCCCGAGGATTCCCGTAAACCGTCCCATCAGTTTTTTTCTCCGGAATTTCCGATCACGCCGTGAATCAGCGGCCTTCTCTCCGGCGGCGGCGAGTCGCTGATCGTATAACTCGCCTCCAGCAGTTGTTTGGCGCGCGCGGCGCGGGTTTCGTGGTTGTAATGAATCGTCGCCAGCGGCTCGCCGGCGGCGACCGAGTCGCCGACTTTTTTATGCAGCACAATCCCCACCGCCGGATCGACCGAATCTTCTTTGCGCTCGCGGCCACCCCCGAGGATCACGCACGCGGTGCCGACCCGCTCGCATTGTACCGATGTCACAAATCCAGATTTGGTGCTGGCCGTCGTGGTCAGGTCCGGCGCGCGCGGCAGTCTGTCCGGGTGGTCGACCACTCCCGGCTCTCCGCCCTGCAGCTCCACCATCTGCCGGAACTTCTGGAGAGCTCTGCCCGACGCGATCAGCTCTTGGCCGCGGTTTTTCCCGGCATTGACCGAGTCTGCGGCTTCGCCAAGATAGAGCATCCAGCCGGCAAGTTCGAGGCAGAGTTCGCGCAAATCCTGCGGTCCCTCGCCGTGTAAGACTTCGACCGCTTCGATGACTTCGAGCGCGTTGCCGATTTTATTTCCCAGCGGCTGATCCATGTCGGTGATCAGCGCCACCACTTTCTTGCCCATGCGCTCGCCCGTCTCCACCATCAATTCGGCGAGAAACGCGGCGTCCTTTTCGTGCTTCATGAACGCGCCCGAACCGGTCTTGACATCGAGCACAAGCGCATCGATCCCTTCGGCAAGTTTCTTGCTCATGATCGACGCACAGATCAGATATGGGCTTTCCACAGTCCCGGTAACATCGCGCAGCGCATAAAGCTTGCGATCAGCGGGAGCGATCTCGGCCGTCTGTCCAATCATGGCGCAGCCGCAGGTTTCAAGCACGCTCCGAAATTGACCGGCGGAAAGGTTCACGTTGAAACCGGGAATGGCTTCCAGCTTGTCCAGCGTGCCGCCGGTATGACCGAGGCCACGCCCGCTGATCATCGGGACCGCCACGCCTGCGGCGGCGGCAAGCGGCGCCAACACCAGCGAAGTCTTGTCGCCCACTCCTCCGGTGGAGTGCTTGTCGACTTTTTTCGCCGGCAGCGAGGAAAGATCGAGCTGCTCGCCCGAGCGCAGCATGGCATCGGTGAGAGCGGCGGTTTCAGCACGCGTCATACCCCGAAGTACGACGGCCATCAGCCAGGCCGAAACCTGATAATCCGGAATGTCGCCGCGCGTGTAGGCGTTCACCAGGGATTCGATTTCGCTGCGCGATAATTCCGATCCGTCGCGCTTCTTGCGAATGACATCGATGGCGCGGAAATTTAGGCAAGCGGGCGGTGGGCTCACTGGAGGCGGAATCCTTGGGGAAGCAATTCGGTGATGTGAGCTTGTTTCGGCCCGCGCGCCCCTTGAAAAAATACAACCGCATCCCGGCCAAATTCGTAGATCACTTGCCGACACGCGCCACAAGGCGAACAGGGCACCCGCTGATCGTTGACCACGGCCACCGCGCGAATTTCAATCTTTGGCCCGAGCTGCGCAACCGCCGAGAAAATTGCCGTGCGCTCGGCGCAGTTGGTCATTCCGTACGAGGCATTTTCGACGTTGCAGCCCGCGAAAATTTTGCCGTTGGCCAGCAGCACGGCCGCTCCCACGCGAAAGTTCGAGTACGGCGCGTGAGCATTCTTCATGACTTTTTTCGCGGTCCCCATCAACTTCGCCTGCAATCCTTCGGGCAGTTTATTTTTCGCCATAATTCAGAAAACCTTGCCCCCGAACCGTCAAATCGACGGCCATTGTAAACCTTGGCGGAGGCTTTCGCGGTTTTTTCTTGGTGCGGAAGCGATGCTGGCGAATCAAAGCTATGAGGTAATTCGCGCCTGCGCCATTCTCTGCCGTACAATGACAGCGCGCGGAGGCAAGATCGAGTGGCAGCAAATCGCCATGAAACTGGGCCCGCTCATGCACTGCTGGGCCAGGCTCGCACCCCGGGCGAGGCCGTGGAAAGTCTGCCGGGAGTTCTCGCAGGACGCCGGCTTCTGCCCAATGCGGGCATGCCTCTCGATCTCAACTGGGTGCAGGATGTGCGCGTGAATACGAGCGCGGTCGAGCGGCGCGCTCAGACGGAAGTGGCGCGCCGAACCGTCAAAAAGGAATGGCAGGCGGGGTGGCTTTTGCGCGCACTCACCTGCATGGATTTGACCACACTCGCGGGCGATGACACGGAAGAGCGCGTGCGTCGCCTATGCGCCAAAGGCCGACGGCCGTTGCAGCACGAACTGGTGCAGTGCCTCGGTGTTGAGCAACTGCAGATCAGAGTGGCGGCCATCTGCGTGTATCACTTGTTTGTGGAGACGGCTTTGCATGCCGTGGAAGGCAGTGGTATCCGGGTGGCCGCTGTGTCCGCCGGATTTCCTGCGGGTCTCTCTCCTCTGGCAGAACGCGTCGCGGAAATTCGCCGCTCGGTGGAAGCCGGCGCGCATGAGATCGATATCGTGATCACGCGAGCCCATGTATTCGGCGGACGCTGGCAAGCCTTGTACGATGAAATTGCCGCATTCAAGCAAGCCTGCGGCGCGGCCCACATGAAAGTCATTCTGGCTACGGGCGATCTCTTGACTCTGCGCAACGTGGCTCGCGCCAGCCTTGTCGCCATGATGGCCGGTGCAGATTTTATAAAAACCTCGACTGGAAAGGAAAGCGTGAATGCCACCCTGCCGGTCGGGGTGGTGATGGCTCGCGCCATTCGCGAATACGGCGAGCAAACTGGAATGGCGGTCGGCTTCAAAGCCGCCGGCGGAATCCGCACTGCAAGGCAATCGCTCGACTGGCTCGCCCTGATGAAAGAAGAGTTGGGCAGCTCGTGGATGCGTGCCGAACTTTTTCGCTTCGGGGCCAGCGGGTTGCTGGGTGACATCGAGCGGCAGCTTGAGCATTACGCAACCGGGCGTTATTCCGCCGAGTACCGGCATCCGATCGCCTGAGCGGAAAAATTTGAGAACCACGAGAGGCGACTTGACTGCATGAGCGTTGCCGAAAAATTTGTCGCCATGGAGTACGGCCCCGCGCCCGAGGATCCAAAAGAGGCGCAATCCTGGTTGCAGCGCCATGAGCGTCGCTTCCGCCACTTCATCGACGGGGCATGGCGCATCCCGGCGGGGGGCGAATATTTCGATACGCTCGATCCTTCTAACGGGGACAAACTCGGGTCCGTGGCCCGGGGATCGGCCGCCGACATCGATGCGGCTGTCAGGGCGGCCCGCGCGGCATTTGCAAAATGGCGCGCACTGGCCGCACACATTCGCGCCCGCTATCTCTACGCGCTCGCCCGGCTCGTGCAAAGACATTCCCGCCGGCTCGCCGTCCTCGAAACCATGAACAATGGCAAGCCCATTCGCGAGAGCCGCGACATCGACATTCCGCTGGTGGCGCGGCATTTCTACCATCACGCGGGCTGGGCGCAGTTGATCGACCAGGAGTTTCCCGAGTATGAACCTTGCGGTGTGGTCGGCCAGATTATCCCGTGGAACTTCCCCCTGCTCATGCTGGCCTGGAAGATCGCGCCCGCTTTGGCCGCCGGGAATACAGTTGTGCTCAAGCCCGCAGAATTTACGCCGCTCAGCGCGCTCGCCTTCGCCGAACTCTGCCAGGAAGCAGCTTTGCCCGCCGGCGTCGTCAACATCGTTACCGGGGATGGCGCCGCCGGCGAGGCCTTGGTGAAGCATCCCGATGTGGACAAGATTGCGTTCACCGGTTCGACCGAAGTTGGCCGCGCCATTCGCAGCGCGACCGCGACCACTTCTAAGCGCCTGTCCCTTGAACTCGGCGGCAAGTCGCCGTTCATCATTTTCGACGATGCCGATCTCGACAGCGCTGTCGAAGGCCTGGTCGACGGCATTTGGTTCAATCAAGGGCAGGTCTGCTGCGCCGGCTCGCGTCTGCTGATGCAGGAGAGCATCGCCGAAGCTTTGATGGGCAAGATCCGGCAGCGCATGAGCACGCTGCGCATTGGTCCTCCGCTCGATAAAGCGATTGATATCGGCGCAATCGTAGCGCGCGTGCAGCTCGAGCGCATCCAGCGCATGGTTGGTCAGGGTATTGCCGAAGGCGCAACCTGCTGGCAGCCCGAAGTTCAACTCCCGTCGCGTGGATTTTATTTTCCTCCGACGCTCTTGAGCAATGTTCATCCCGCATCGATTGTTGCGCAGCAGGAAATTTTCGGCCCGGTGCTCGCCGCTATGACCTTCCGCACCCCGCGGGAAGCAGTCGAATTGGCCAACAACACCGTCTACGGCCTCGCGGCTTGCGTATGGAGCGAGAACATCAATGTCGCATTGCACGTGTCCGCACAATTGCAGGCCGGTGTGGTTTGGGTGAACTGCACAAATCTGTTCGACGCCTCATGCGGATTCGGCGGCTATCGCGAGAGCGGATATGGGCGCGAAGGCGGCCGCGAAGGAATGCTCGAATACTTGCAGCCGGCGTGGTTCAAGAGTCTGCCGAAGCTGGCAGCGCCGCAACCGCAAACATCCCCGAGGGATGGATCGAACCAGGAAGAAAGCCACAGCGCCGGACCGCCGGCCATCGACCGTACCGTAAAACTTTATATCGGCGGCAAGCAGGCGCGGCCCGATTCCGGTTACAGCATGGAAGTGCGCTCACCCGACGGAAAATTGCTGGGCGAAGCTTCTCTCGGCAACCGCAAAGATATTCGCAACGCCGTAGAAGCAGCCCGCAAGGCCGAATCGTGGTCGAAAGCGACGGCCCACAGCCGCGCGCAGGTTTTGTATTACTGCGGGGAAAATCTAGGCCAGCGCCGCCAGGAAGTCGCGCGTCGGCTCGCAGCCGCGGTCGGCGAGAAGCAGGCATCTGCCGAAGTCGATCGCGCAATCGAGCGTATCTTTTCATACGCGGCCTGGGCCGACAAATTCGATGGCGCCGTACACCATCCGCCGTTCCGCAACATTGCCATTGCCCTGAACGAGCCGGTTGGAACATTGGGGATTATTTGTCCGACGGAATCGCCGCTGCTGGGTTTTATCTCTCTGGTGATGCCGGCGCTCGCCATGGGCA
>JASHRB010000688.1 GCA_030037575.1 Candidatus Sulfotelmatobacter sp.
CCTCGCCGTTCTGACGGCTGATGAAACCATAGCCCTTGGCGTCGTTAAACCACTTCACTGTTCCTGTTTCCATGTGTTGCTAATTTCCTTTTTGTTGATGTAGCGCTGAAACTTTGGAAGGCTTCTTCTGCAGGCAGGTCACACGCTGGTTTGCGGAGATTACTGGGTACTGCGAAAGAACTCTAAAGTCAAACGCAGTTAGATTGTATGTGAAATGCCTTAAAAAAGCCACAGGATTCTCCGGGCAGCTTACCTAAGTAACTTATTTTCATTTAGTTGGGGCATACGGGATTGACCCGATGCGCACATTTGCCAAAGCCCACGGGAGCATGGATGATGTAGACATGCGCTTTCGGAAACTCATCGTTCTGATTACTCTTGTAACTCCGGCGTGGGCAGGCGTGGTGGAAGATGTGCGGACGGCTTTGGCGCACAATGATTTTTCAGTCGCCGGATCGGAACTTGAGGCGTATCGCTCGGCCAACGGAATCAATAGCGAATATCTGGAGGCCTACTCCTGGCTGGGGCGTGCCGCGCTCGAAGCCCAGCAGTACGGTCAAGCCTCGGCCTACGCCAAAGAAACGGAAAAGTTGGCGGTCGCGCAGCTCAAACTGCACCCGCTCGATTCCGATGCGCATTTGCCGATTGCGCTGGGGGCGGCCATTGAAGTGGAAGCGCAGGTGCTTGCGGCGCACGGCCGGCGCACGCAAGCGGTTGCGGTTTTGCAGACGGCTTTGCGCAACTACGGCAACACTTCGATTCGCGCGCGCTTGCAAAAGAATTTGAATTTGCTTTCCTTCGAACGCCGTCTGGCCCCGACGCTCCGGCAAGACGAATTTCTCGGTCGGAAAGCTCCCCCGTTGGCTCAGTTGAAAGGCTCTCCAGTGCTGCTTTTCTTTTGGGCTCACTGGTGCGGGGATTGCAAAGCCGAGGCTCCGATTATCGCCGAGTTGCGAAGTGAATTCGCACCGCAGGGATTGGCGGTGATCGGTCCCACGCGGCTCTACGGCTACACCGCGCAGGTGGAGAACGCTTCACCGAGCGATGAACTGGCATACATCGATGCGGTGCGGCATCGATTTTATTCCGGGCTGCTCGAGATGCCGGTGCCGATCAGCAAATACAATTTCGATGTCTACGGCGCTTCGACTACGCCCACGCTCGTGCTTTTGGATAAGACAGGCAGGGTCGCGATGTATCATCCGGGGGCGATG
Source organism: Candidatus Sulfotelmatobacter sp. (assembly GCA_030037575.1). Lineage (GTDB taxonomy): Bacteria > Acidobacteriota > Terriglobia > Terriglobales > Acidobacteriaceae > Sulfotelmatobacter. The sequence continues at coordinate 1,215 of JASHRB010000688.1, forward strand.
GCTTACGACCAGTTGAAAGCGGAGATTGAGAAAGTCGTGGCGCGCTAGTTCCAAAGAAATTTCTTCAGCGCGAATCCACTTCGCGGAGCTTTCCCGTCTTCACGTCGTAAACAAATCCGCGCACTGGAATGTGCTTCGGAATCCAGGGATGCGACTTCACCCGCTGGACCTGTTCGCGCAGGTTCGCTTCGAGATCGTCGAAGGCGTAGAAATGGGCGGGCTCGCTGGCGATGGCGCCCATCTTATCGGTCAGATGCGCCCTGAGTTGGTATTCTTTCACCTTCAGCAGGCCGCAATCGGTGTGGTTGATGACGATGAACTCCTGCGTGTCGAGCAGATGATGAGAAACGATGAGCGAGCGCAACGCATCGTCGGTGGCGATGCCGCCGGCGTTGCGGATCATGTGCGCGTCGCCGGGCTCGAGGCCGAGGCAGCGCTCGAAAAGAATGCGGGAATCCATGCAGGCGAGCACGGCGACTCGTCGACGCGGCCTAACCGCGAGATCGCCCAGATTGAAATTCTTCACAAAATCCTGGTTGGCTTTTAATAGTTCGTCGGCAACGGACAATCTTTTTTCCCCTGATGATTTCTGCTGCGCCTCGAATGATGCAACTATCTGGCACCTGCTGTTAGTTTACCGGCTACAATCGGCCCGTGGACCTCGATGACACCATTGTCGCCGTGGCCACGCCGCCGGGGCGCGGGGGAATCGGCGTGGTGCGGCTGGCCGGGCAGCGGGCGCGAGAAATCGCAATGCCGATGTTGCGGCTCAAGCATGAGCTCGAGCCGGGGCGCGCGGTGTTTGGCGAATTGATCGATCCGTACTGTGATGCCGCCGAGCGAGGCGCGGCTTCGCAGCCCCTGCGACCTCGCTCAGGGCCGGCTGGGGCGGCGGTCCCCACAACGGGTCCGGCAGGCATCGACGAAGTCGTCGTCGCCTACTTCGCCAAACCGCATTCTTACACGACCGATGACATCATCGAAATTTCCGCGCACGGATCGCCGGTGGTGTTGCGGCACATTGTGGAATTGTGCGTTGCGGCTGGGGCGCGGTTGGCCGAGCCGGGCGAATTCACCATGCGTGCATTTCTCAACGGACGCATCGATCTCACGCAAGCAGAAGCCGTCCGCGATCTGATCGAATCGCGGACGCTGTATCAGGCAAAGATTGCGGCGCAGCAGCTCCAGGGCGCGCTGGCAACGCGCTTGCAACCAATCAAACAAAAACTGGTCGAGCTGATCGCTCGGCTTGAAGCAGGAATCGACTTCGCCGAAGACGACGTTTCAATCATGCCCGATGCGCAGATTCTCGAACGAATTGCCGCAGTTCACGCCCCGCTCGGCCAACTCGCTGCCAGCTTCGCCTACGGAAAAATTGTGCATGAAGGATTGACGCTGGCGATCGTCGGCCGGCCAAACGTGGGCAAATCGAGCTTGTTTAACCGGCTGGTGGAGCGCGAGCGGGCGATTGTTACGGCAACTCCCGGCACGACGCGCGACTTGGTGAGCGAAACGGTTGCGATTGGCGGCATTCCCGTGCAACTCGTCGATACCGCGGGAATCCGGCATGCTCTCGATGAGGCCGAGTCCATCGGCATTCGAAAATCTCTGGGAGCGCTGGCGGATGCTGATCTGGTTCTGGTAGTTCTTGATGCTTCGCAGCCGCCAACGAAAGAAGATGACGAATTACTGGAGCCAACCAAGGATCGGCCGAGGATTGTCGTGGAGAATAAGTCTGACTTGGCCGAGGGCCGGGGGTTAGAGGCCACCGATCAGAGCGTGCTGCGCGTCTCTGCGCTGACCAGCGATGGTGTTGCCCAACTGCGCGGCGAGATACTACGTCACATTGGCGGCGAAGCCGGAACAGAGGCCGAATCTGGCTTTCTTACCAACGTCCGCCACCAATCTTTGGTGCGCGATTCGCTTTCTGCGCTCGACGCGGCGACGGCAGGGGTCGGCGCCAGAGTTCCGCACGAAATGCTGCTGCTCGATCTCTACAATGCCCTGCGGCCGCTCGACGGCATCACCGGCACGACGACCAGCGACGACATTCTGAATCTGATCTTCAGCACTTTCTGCATCGGGAAATAAATCAGAATCGAGGCAATCGAGCTGCGCCGGCCGGGGCATCGGATCTCATGGCCAGCCAGTTTGTGGATGTACCCTTCCGTCCAAGCCCGTGCCCTCCGCAAAACTTTTTGCGCGGTGGAGAAACTCCGCAACCGCATCCGCGAGCTTATCCCTTTCAGCCATTGCATGATCTGGCTTACGCTATTTCGGGATCCACACCAGGTACGCCTTCAGCTCGCTCTTCGTGTGGTCGCCGAGCCGATAATGTCGCATGCGAACACGTTAGATGAAATCTTGCTTCGCCTGAAGGCGAGGGTTTCGACCATCTCCGATGGGGATACTAAAAACGCCGATAATTGCTCTTCTATTCCGTCCGAGTTGGCTGTTTAGGCTTACCAGAGTAATTCCGGCGCCGTCACCGAGGCCTCATGGAGCGAGAACTCCCTTTCTGTAGGCCCATTCACCGGCCCGCAGATCGTTCTGGCAAATCGCCGCACCAGCTTGAGTGGGAGCTACTTGGCACGCAGCGAGGGACGTTGGCAGAAGGAACGCGCCATGCGACGGCGACGGTTGAAAGATCTCTGCAAAAGGCTGCAAGAACTGCAAGGGCAAGAGCTAGAGCGCGACGAGCTGCTGCTGAAACTGGGAGCGGCCGAGCCGGCCGCGCCTATGGCTTGGTGGAAGTGCAGGTGCCGAAGCCGGAGCAGCCGGTCAACCCGGAAACCTTCACCTTTCGGTTGCGCAAGGACAAACTCCGGCAGGCCCTGCGCCGGGAAGGCCATTATCTGCTGCGCTCCAATCTGTCCGCAGAAGACCCGGCCAGGCTGTGGCAACACTACGTGCAGCTCACCGAGATCGAAGCCGTCTTTCGCACTCTGAAAAGCGATTTGGCGATCCGGCCCATTTATCACCAGAAGGACTCGCGCATCGAAGCGCATATCTTCGTATC
>JASHRB010000053.1 GCA_030037575.1 Candidatus Sulfotelmatobacter sp.
ATGCCGCGGAGATTAAAGCGCTGCCCGCGGCCCCGGAAATAAAGTTTGCCAGCAGGGCGACCACTGCTCGTGTGGCGTAGCGCAAATCGGTCTTCGCCTGTACGCTCCTTCACACCGGAATGTCACTGCATCTCAACCCGATTCTGGCCATCCCTGTCTGGCACCGGCTCCGGCGGCTGGGTGGGCCCGGACTCCTCCTGCTTGGCATCGCCGACAACTCCGTCGTCCCCCTCACTGGCAGCATGGACGTGCTCACGATCTGGCTGGCCGCGCGGCATCGTGAGCCGTGGCCTTACTACGCTCTCATGGCGACCGTCGGGGCGGTCATCGGCGGCTACATTACTTATGCGATCGCACGCAAGGGCGGCAAGGAAGCGATGGAGCGCAAGCTTTCGCAAAAAAGATCGGCTCAGGTGTCGAGGGCATTCGAACGCTGGGGTTTTCTCGCAGTTGCGGTCCCAGCGTTGTTGCCCCCGCCCTTCCCTTTCGTGCCCTTCCTGGTGGCAGCGGGCGCCGGGCAATATTCCCCCAGGAAATTTCTGGGAGCGTTAACTCTTGGCCGCGGCGTTCGCTACAGCATCGTCGCCAGCCTCGGCTTTCGCTACGGCAATCTGATCGTGCGCTTCTTTTCTCGCTACTATGCGCCGGCTCTGGCCATCCTGATTGGTCTTGCCGTCCTCGGCTCGATTCTCAGTCTGATTCAGTACCTCCGACTGAAGAAAAGGTAGTTTTCTCGAACGACCCGGCAAGGTTACACGCGCCCCACCCGTTCGGTGCGAATCGCCTGCCAAGCACTTGCGGCCAAATGCCGCATGGGTCCCCGCAATAAAGCGTCGTCGGATGGATTGTCTCTAGATCAGTGGCACTAAGCCAATCCCCATATAGGAAATAGAGCGCCGCCGACGGTCGGTGTACTATGCGCCGCGCTTGAAACGGGGGCTAGCATCATTCCGCATATTACGCGATTTTCCTCTTGGGCCGGCGTTGTGTTGGCTTCGGCAGGTAATTGTCGGCCATCATTACGATCTCTGCGAGACTCAAACCATGATCGCTCAGGCCAGCGGCCATCGCCGGGGAATCCTCAGCGTTTCATGGATTCTGGCGAAGTTGTAGTGTACGGCGTAGATCGCAACCATAGCCGCATGACTGTGAATCTTCTTGCTGAATGCGTTCGTCAGGCGGGTTACGTGTGGGTGCGTTTCTTCCGGGCTGATAACGAACGGCCAAAGCCTTCAAGGTAAAACATGATCAATATAAGTCTAATTTTCTGCGCCATGATCGCGGTTGGAGTTTGGGAGTTAATGCGCGCTCTCAAAATCTCAAACTGAGGCACTACCGAGAATCACGCCAGGGAACCGATCGAGCCTGGGTTACAATCAAGACGAGGCCATGCCCCTTACCAAGCCCCAAGCCCTCGACCTTTTCCGCTCCGACGATCTCATCGGCATCGGCATGGAGGCCGACGCCGTTCGCCGCGCCAAGCATCCCGAGGGCGTGGTCACCTACATCATCGACCGCAACATTAATTACACCAACTTCTGCACCGAGTACTGCACCTTCTGCGCCTTCTATCGCCCGTTGAAAGGCCCCGCCGCCAAAGAGGGATACATCCTCGACTTCGACAGCGTCTACGAAAAAATTCGCCTGACCGTCGAACTCGGCGGCACCGGCGTGCTCATGCAGGGCGGCTTGCATCCCGACCTGAAAATCGACTGGCACGAGCAGATGCTGCGCGGCATCAAGCAGCGCTTTCCGCAAATTCACCTGCACTGCTACTCCGCTTCCGAGATCATCGCCATCGCCGAATACAGCGGCTTGTCCATTCGCGACACCATCCTGCGCCTGCGTGATGCCGGGCTCGACTCCATCCCCGGCGGCGGCGCCGAGATTCTGGACGACGAGGTCCGCTATAAGATTGCCCGCTTAAAGTGTCTCACCGGCGATTGGATCAACGTTCACCGCACCGCTCACCAGATCGGCATGCGCACCACCGCGACCATGATGTTCGGCGTGGGCGAGAGCTATGAGCAGCGCATCAACCATCTGCAGGAGCTATACGATCTGCAGGAAGAAACCGGAGGCTTCACCGCTTTCATCCCCTGGAGCTTCCAGCCGCACAACACCGCGCTTGGCGGCCGCCACTGGGACGAAGCCACCGCCGTCGAATACCTCAAAGTCCTCGCCATCTCGCGCCTCTATCTCTCGAACTTCCTCAACGTCCAATCCAGCTGGGTCACGCAAGGACTCAAAGTCTGCCAGATGGGCCTGCGCTTTGGAGGCAACGACGTGGGCTCGGTGATGCTGGAAGAAAACGTCGTCCGCGCTGCCGGCGTGAATAACTGCACCACCGAAGAGGAGCTGCGCCGCATCATCCGCGACGCCGGTTTCCGCCCAGCGCAGAGGGATACGCTCTATCGACAGTACTTCCTGAATTGATTGACACCTCAGATCGGTAGAACCGGGCCTGAGTTAGGGCCGCTGCCCTCGCGACAGCCGGGTTTTGCGCAGAAGCTGTAAATGGACGTCAATGCGCCAGCTGGGGTCATCTTGTAAACGGAACCCGGTTTCTCGATACGTAACAGTCGGAATGCCGCACTGAGTCCGCAGTTGGTATGATCAAAGCAGGTATGTCGTACCCGATCAAAACCTGCGTGGCCTGCGGCGAGGAGTTTGAACTGAAGCCGGGCAAGCCCGGATTCGCCAACCGCTGCCCATCTTGCAGCGAAGAAGAGCCGGCCGACGCTAAATCGAAGCGTACGACCGACGCCGACCAACGCAGGATTGAGAGGGAAGCGAACGAAGCCCGTCGCCAAGCCATGCGCAATCTCCTCTATCGCAAGGACAGCGGAGGTTGATTTCGGCAAAATGCGAGCGTCAGAAAACTAGACTGGTTCGCTAGGGGCTTGTTTTCCCGAAGTAGAGCGTCCGGTGCTAAGTGCTTGCTGCACAATACTTCAAGCTAACACCTTTGGAAACAGGATCTGGCTAAGTGCAACCGATCGATGGTCGGCATAACCCGTTAGGTCTTAGTGGTTGAGTGCACCGCTATCGATTGGAAGTATTTCAATCCGGATGGCCTCACCGAAATTTTTACACGCGGAGCAACTTGAGAGTGTCTTTGGTGTTTGCATTAAATACGGCGCCTCCGCGGCGCCCGATGATCGGCAGCTCTCCAGCATTATGAAAACAAGATGCTTGTGACTGTTCGACAAAATGCGGTTCGCTTGGCAGGTGAATTGCTCCATTCAGAGGTTCCGCAATTGGAGGTGTTTCATGTCCGCTCTCGCTGAGGCAGAATTCCTTCGACTGCTCAAGAAGGACATCGACTATTTTGAACAAACGGTGGATCTCTTCGAGGAGCTGATTCCACACCTGAGCGCTCCGGTTCAAGATCAATGGAGATTGCAGGCGCAGTCCCGCAAAAACTTTGCGCTTGAACTGGTAATCCTCCTGGAGAAAGCCGAACAGGCTGCGAGATCGACGACGGTCGGCGAAAACTTGTAACCGGCCAGATTTGTTTCGAGCTTGGCCCTCAACCACCTTGATGTTTTGTCCTCGCCTGCCCGCACCGCCGGCCGCGGCGACAATCTGGCAAATCCGGTGAAATAAACCTTTCGGCCACCCTCTTGCGCGCTTCTGGTTCCAGCCTGTGTCTTTGTGCGCTCGCGCTCTGGATTGCTCCGCGCGGCATCGGCCCCTACCTGCGCCAGCATTTGTTAGATAAAACTTTTGAAGGCCTGTACTACACGGATGCGTTCGATCGCGCCCTGCTGATTCCCTATTTCATCGTCCTGGTTCTGCTCGCCGGCTATGGGATTCATCGCTACATCCTGGTGTATCTGTACTACAAGCACCGGGACAAACGCACAATTGCTCCGACCGCTCTGTTTGCGGAATTGCCGCGCGTGACCGTGCAGCTGCCGGTCTTCAATGAGCAATACGTGGTCGAGAGGCTGCTCGAAGCCGTCTGCCGGTTGAAATATCCGCGCGCGAGGCTTGATATTCAGGTTCTCGACGATTCCACCGACGAAACCGTCGCGGTTGCGCAAAACCTGGTCGAGCGTTATGCGGCGCTGGGCAATCCGATCACTTATCATCATCGGGCGAACCGGCATGGTTTCAAAGCGGGAGCATTGGCCGAAGGGCTGAAAACGGCGAAAGGAGAATTCGTGGTGATCTTCGACGCCGATTTCACTCCTGCAGAAGATTTTCTGCTGCACACCATTCACCACTTCACCGATCCCACGATCGGCATGGTGCAGACTCGTTGGACGCACATCAACCGCAGTTATTCCTTTCTGACGCAAGTGGAAGCCATGCTGCTCGACGGCCATTTTGTGCTCGAGCACTCCGGCCGCGCGCGCAGCGGGGTCTTCTTCAACTTCAACGGCACGGCTGGAGTTTGGCGGCGCAAAGCCATCGACGAAGCCGGCGGCTGGCAGCACGACACGCTCACCGAAGACACCGACCTTTCTTACCGCGCCCAGCTGAAGGGATGGAAGTTTGTTTATCTGCAGGATGTGGAATGCCCGGCCGAGTTGCCGGTTGAGATGACCGCGTTTAAAACTCAGCAGGCCCGCTGGGCAAAAGGGCTGATTCAAACCGCAAAGAAAATTTTGCCTCGCGTGCTGCGCAGCGACGCCTCTTTTCATACCAAGCTCGAAGCCTGGTATCACCTGACCGCGAACCTCAGCTATCCGCTCATGATCGTACTTTCGGTGCTGATGCTACCGGCCATGATCATCCGTTTTTACCAGGGGTGGTTTCAGATGCTGTTCATCGACATGCCGCTGTTTCTGGCTTCGACATTTTCAATCTCCAGCTTCTATCTGGTTTCGCAGCGCGAGCTGTTTCCTAAGAGCTGGCCGCGCGCATTTCTATATCTGCCGCTGCTGATGGCGCTGGGCATTGGTCTGACGATTACGAACACCAAAGCGGTGATCGAAGCGCTGATCGGGAAAGAAAGCGCGTTCGCGCGCACCCCGAAGTACAAAGTGGAGTCGAAGACAGACAAAGTCGCGGCCGCGAAATACCGCAAGCGACTGGGCTGGATACCCTGGATCGAACTGCTCATCGGCGCCTATTTCGCGCTCACCGTGATCTACGCCTTTCAGAACGAAAACTACGTCACGATTCCATTCCTTCTCCTGTTCGTCTTCGGCTACTGGGTTACCGGCTTGATGTCTTTATTGCAAGGGCGATTC
>JASHRB010000689.1 GCA_030037575.1 Candidatus Sulfotelmatobacter sp.
GGTCTTTATGTCGACTTTGAGATTGAAGATCGATGTTTCCGGCACGGTGGGCGACGAAGCCTGGCGCGAGATCAATCAGTTCGATCAAATCAAGAGCGCAGATTTTGGGCCCCAGTTCGGCAGCGGCGGACGCTGCAATCACGCCCCCGGCGCTCCTCACGGGAAGGGCGAGTGGATTGGCGCTGAAATCCGGCTCCAGACGCCGCTTTTGGCGCAGTATGCCATGTCGCACTATCTGGAGCAGGGGCGCGTGCTCGATGCCGATGTGGTCGATTGACGAGTCAAGAGTGGGGTGTTTAGTTCGCTCGACATCTTAAATGTCCGATAATCTAGCCTCGTTCCCGGTGGCGAAACCGCACAGGCCCGGCATGTCTCGGGCGCAGAAGTTTCTCTTTTTCCTGACGGCGTGGCTCATTTGTCTGATGCCTTTTCTCTTCTGGTGGAATACCTGGTTTGGCCGCAAGCTTTCCGACCGTCAGCTCACCCAATATCTGCATGACACAAAGAAACCGCGCCACATTCAGCAGGCGCTGGTACAGGTCGGCGAGCGCATTACACATCAGGATGCAGGCGCTAAGCACTGGTATCCCGATCTGGTGCGGCTATCGTCCGATCCGGTCGAAGAGGTTCGCAACACCGACGCCTGGGTCATGGGGCAGGACACGTCAGGCGCGGGTTTTCACGAAGCACTGCTGAAAATGCTTGCCGATAGCTCGCCGATGGTCCGCGGAAATGCCGCGCTTTCGCTGGTCCGCTTCGGTGATGTAAGCGGCCGTCCGCAAATTCTGGAGCTGCTGCACTCGGCGTCGATCTCGTCTCCGGAATCCGGACACATCGTAGACGCCGACCGGCCCGCCACTGCCATTCACCAAGGCGGTTTGATCGCGAAGCTTCAGAATGGACAGGGGGAAATCGTCGAAATCCGCTCGCCAATCCCCGGCCGCGTTCGATCCGTGGCTGGGAGCGGCGCGAATCTGCAAGCGGGAGCGGAGGTCGCAGTTGTCGATCCGGCAACGGAGCAGGTCTGGGAAGCGCTACGCGCTCTCTATCTGGTTGGCCAGCCGGAGGACCTGGACGTGGTTCGAAGATACGAGCGTGAGCTGCCCGACATACCGAACGACGTGCGCCAGCAGGCTATCGAAACTGAGCAGGCAATTCGCAGGAGAACGGGAGGGTAACCGGTCAACTCCCTTTTGTTTGTGACCACAATAGTTTGCGCGCCGCGTCATTTCCTGGCAGAGAGTTTCACCTCCGGGCTTCCATGGCAACCTTCTCCACATCCTTCCACGCCGGCGAGCGCGGATCGACGACCTCAAAATGTCCCGCACCGGCGATCGCGACTAATTGCGCATCCTCTTTCTCTTTTCGTTTCTTAGTCACGTAGTCCCGGCTGAACGCTGGCGGAACGATATCGTCGGCCGAGCCCTGCATTATCCATTGCCGCGCCGCAATTTTAAGGTTCATCGGATCGGCCTCACGGTAGTGGTCCGGGACTTCGCCCGGCGTGCCGCCGAGAAACTCCGCCACCGCATCGTTACTCAAGTGCAGCTCATAGGCTCGCTGCAAATCGATCACGCCCGCAAGCGAAATGACGCTCTCAATACCGGCTTCATGTGCCGCAAGGCACAGCGCCAGTTGAGCGCCTGCAGAGTGTCCCACGGCAATAACTCTCCGCGCCTCAAATTCGTACCGGCCTGCATTCTGCAGCAGAAATTGATATGCCGACTGCACATCGGCAAACGCGCCCGGCCACGCTCCGCCCTGGTTGCCGACCCGCCGGTACTCGACGTTTGCGGTCGCGATGCCCTTGGCGGTTAGAGCGGCGCACAAGTGACCCGCGTATGCCAGATCATAAGAAGCTCGCCAGTAACCGCCGTGGATGACGATGGCCAGCGATTGCGGCGCCTGCCCTTGTGCAAATCGCAGATCGATGAACTGATTTCGATCGCTTCCATAGGAAACGCGCGCATCTGCATTCGGCGCAGCCAGGCCAAGAATGTCATCTTCAGCAGTCATGAATGCAATCGGCGGAGCTGGTTCGCCCCTCCCTAGGCTTACATTTCTGGTCTCGGTTCATTATACGAATGAACACCACCAGGCCCTTGCGACTGAATTTGATTCTCGCTGTATTAAGATTCATTTTGTGTTCGGTTTTTTCAACCGCGAGGGATCCCACACCATGCAGACCGAAGCCAGGCGTTTTCCGGCGACGCCCGTCGCTTTGAAGATGGCAGCAGCCATCGGCATGGGAATGCTGGTTGGGATGGAACGCGAGTGGTTTAACAAAGACGTGGGCGTGAGAACCTTTGCGATTGTCTGGCTGCTCGGCATGTTGGCTGCTCTGATCGGGCAAAGCGTCGCCATCGCAGCGCTGACCGGCGTGCTCCTTCTCGTGGCTGCCAGGAACACACGCAGTATTCTCAACGACAGATCATTGCAGATCACCACGTCTGCCGCATTGATTCTGAATTATTTGCTCGGCGCGCTGGTAGGCCTGGGCCACATCGTCACCCCTGTCGCGGGAGCGTGATGACGTAGCGACGTTCCGAATCGCCCGCCTGATGTTCTCTAGAAATTCTTCCCGGCCACCCACAATTTATTTCTCTCTTCCGCAAAATTCCGCTATCCTCTACGCGGGATGACAACTTTGCCACTTTCCGAACTTCTCGGCGCCACGGTGTACGGCCCATCGGGTGCGGCAAGTGGACGAGTGCGCGAAGTCGCACTGGAGCCGGCGGCAGATCGTAGCCGGGTCGCATCCTTGGTCGTCAAAACCAAATCGGGAAATCGCGTGCTCCCCTTTTCCGCCGTTTCCAGCGTCGATGCCAACATTCATGCTTCAACCAGTCCTTCCGAGTGGCCCGCAGCCAACGGTGCCGAGGGGCTGTTTCTGCTCGAACGCGACTTGCTCGATCAGCAGGTGATTGATGTTCATGGACGCAAGGTCGTTCGCGTAAACGATGTCGAACTTCAGCTGGATCCCGCGGAGGGTAGCCGCACTCATCCCGTGCTGCGAGTGCAGGGCGTCGACATCGGTGCACGCGGAGCGCTGCGGCGGCTGCTTCGCGGACTGGCCCCACGCGCGGCTCTCGAAGCCATCGTGCGGAGAATTCCGCCGCGCACCATTCCGTGGGGCTTTGTCGACCTCATCGAAACCGATCCGGCACGGCGCATCAAGCTCAAGATTTCCCACCAGGGCTTGTCGAAACTTCACCCCGCCGACATCGCCGACATTGTCGAAGAGCTCGCTCCCGCCGAGCGCGAGGCCGTTTTTGAGACGCTCGATGAAGAAGTCGCCGCAGAGACGCTCGAGGAAGTTGAGCCGAAGGTCCAGCGGTCGATCGTCGAGTCGCTGGATTCCGAGCGTGCCGCCGAGATTGTCGAAGAGATGGATCCTGATGCGGCCGCCGATCTGCTCGCCGATCTTTCGCAGGATCGTACGGAGCAAATTCTGGTGGAGATGAAGCCGGAGGCCAGCCAGGAAGTGGTCGAACTCCTCGAACATCGCGAAGAAACCGCAGCGGGCCGCATGACCACAGAGTTTCTCGCCCTACCGGTCTCAGCGACGGTCGAAAATGCTATCGGCGTAATGCGGGAGTTTGAGGGGGGCATTGAAACCGTGAATACGATCTATCTCGTCGATTCGCATGGCACGCTGGTGGGCGCGGTTCCGCTGGTAAATGTGGTGCTGGCGCAGCATAGTACGCCGTTGCTCTCGCTCATACAGGAACCACTGGTCTCGACTCACGAAGAAACCAATGAGAACGACGTCGCAGAGCTTTTCGACAAATACAACCTGATCACGCTTCCCGTGATCAAGCAAGACAACAAACTCGTTGGCGTTATCACTTCGGACGACATCATCACCATGCTGCGCGCCAAACTCTAGGCGGATCGCCTGAGCTGACTCTGTTTATAATCATTCGTTCTTAGGAGAGCCCTTTGCCCTTTGACGATCTTCGCCAATGGATCGCCGCGCTTGACCGCGCCGGCGAACTGAAGCGCGTTCAAACAGAAGCCGATCCGATCCTGGAAATCGCCGAGATCGCCGATCGAGTGAGCAAAATGCACACCACCACCGGTGCTGCCTCACCTTTCGCCGCATTTGCCAGGGGTGGCAGCTTAGGATCCAGAAATCACGCGGGTGGTCCCGCTCTTCTTTTCCAAAACATCAAGGGCTATCCCGGGTCACAACTCCTCATCAACCAGTTCGGTTCCGAATCCCGCATGAAGCTCGCTCTCGGCGTCGATTCTCTCGACGAGATCGCCAACCGCATTCGAACCTTCATGGATGTGAGGTCACCGCAGGGATTTCTCGACAAAATAAAAATGCTGCCTTTGCTCGCCGAGGCGGGGAAGTTCTTTCCAAAGATCGTCTCCCGCGGACCGTGCAAAGAAGTAATCAAGCACGACAGATTTTCTTTATTCGATTTTCCCGTCCTGCGGTGTTGGCCTCAGGACGCGGGACGGTTCATCACCTTACCCTGCGTCGTCACGCGCGATCCGAACAACGACAAACGGAATGTGGGAATGTATCGCCTGCAAGTGTTCGATGAACGCACCACCGGGATGCACTGGCAGCGGCAGAAAGTCGCCGCCGAACATTATCGTCAGGCATTGCGCAATGCCACGTCATCAAGCCCACTTCCGGCAAAAAACGACAGAAGTGAGACCTCCACTTCCAAGGCTGCGTCGGCCGCCGTCGACCTCATGGCGCGCACATCCGGGGGGCAGGTCTTATCGGAGAAGAATCAGCCGGCAGGAAAGATGGAAGTCGCCGTGGCCATAGGGACCGAGCCGGTTGTGACGTTTTCCGCCATCGTTCCGTCGCCTCCGGACGTTGACGAATATTTGATTGCTGGTTTTCTGCGCGGAGCTCCGGTCGAGCTGGTGAAATGCGAAACCGTCGATCTCGAGGTTCCGGCCGCGAGCGAAGTCGTGCTCGAAGGCTACGTCAACCTCGACGAACTCCGCACCGAAGGCCCGTTCGGCGACCACACCGGCTTTTACTCTCTCGAAGACCTCTATCCTGTCTTCCACGTTCAATGCATCACTCATCGCAAAGATCCCATCTACGCCACCACCATCGTCGGCAAGCCCCCCATGGAAGACGCCTACATGGGCAAAGCGGTTGAGCGAATTTTTCTGCCCTTGATGCGCCTCACCATTCCCGAGCTCATCGACATCAGCCTTCCCATCGAAGGCGTCTTCCACAATCTGATGATCGTCTCCATTCGCAAGTCATATCCGGGACACGCGCGCAAAGTAATGAACGCCATCTGGTCGCTGGGCCAGGCCATGTTCACCAAATGCATCGTCGTGGTTGACGAAGACGTTGATGTGCAGAACCTCGCTGAGGTGACGCTTAAGCTTCTCAATCATATCGACCCTGAGCGCGACATCCAATTCACGCTCGGGCCGGTCGATTCGCTCGATCATGCCTCGCGGCTGCCGAATTACGGATCGAAGATGGGCATCGACGCTACGCGCAAATGGCCGACGGAAGGTTTCACGCGACCGTGGCCGGATGAGATTGTTATGGACGGGAAAACAAAAGCATCGGTCGATGCGAAGTGGAAGGCGCTGGCGAAAGAATTAGGGATTCAGGGCTAATCTCCACGACCACATCAGAAATGACGTCGACGTGAGGTCGATCGCAGGCTCGGTCGTGCTGTACGATTGCATGTTGTCGCGATAAACCGCGTATTGCGATTCCTTGAACGCCCCGTCACTTCCGTTGAATTGCTTGAACGTGTCAATTCCGTTGGCCGGACATAAGATCATTCCTTCAACCACTCCTGAAGTTGCGTAGGAAGCCGGACCTTCGACGGCTGCGCCCCACAGCACAGGCGTGCCTCCAGAGGTTCCGTCGAGCGCGCCAGCCAGGTTCGCAACCTGATGCTGAATGCAATTCGGAAACGTCGTTCCATCGCCCACGATAAAAGAAGATCCCCAGGAATTCGTGCCCAAAATATTGGCCAGCCACCGTTGCGAATACACATCGTATTCGGCCGAGTGAGTCAGGGAATAAGCCTCGCTTGCCATGACCGACAAACCGGCTCCGTGTGAAGTTGTGTCGCCGTAACTCCAAACGTATCCGAAACCCCAAGCATCGGCAGTGGCTTGCGCAATCGCGTTTCCCAGCTGCCGCAAAAGTTGCTGGCGAATCTGCGCCTTCGATGTCGCCAGCCCGCCTGGATCTCCCGCCAAGTCCAGCGCGCGATAAAGTTCGAAATGCGCCAGCCCGCTTACGTCGTAGAGGTTCAATGTATCCGAGTAGCCTGCATCGTAGATGTTCTTCACGTAATCGGCGGCGAACTGGGCTGCTTGACGCAGATAGTACGTCGGGTTTGTCTGCGGCAACCCGGGGGGCAAATTTTGCTCGCCGCCCGCAGCTTGCAGCGCAAAATAAATCTCAGTTGCGCCGAGTTCCATGTCGTCTTCCCAAACATTTTCGGGGTAGCCGTCGAACGGAGAAATCGTGAGAAGACAATTTTTTGCGCAGGTGCCGGAACCCACCGTCGACGCGGGATCTGAGTACGAAGTGTCGGCGAGAGCAAAAATGTCTTCTGCATCTTTCAGGCATTGGTTTGCCTGAGAGGGATTAGCCACGCGGTTTAGCTGGTAACAGAGCGCAAAGTCCGCCGAAAGGCGTCCGGCAAGATTGGGGCTGATCTCTGCACCCGCCGTCGCGGCAACATACACCGGACGATGGCAAATAAAGAATGTCGTGTGGGGGTCACATGGCTCGGGATCGCCGGCCTGCCGGTAGTTATCAGCGGCCTGCGGCAAAGTCCAGATGTCGTATTCGGTAATGAGACAGTAAGGCGTGTCGGCCGTGCCTCCGCAGTTGCCAAAGGCGGAACTCGGATTACCCTCGCCGTAATAATCCCAGTCCTGCGAGTTGTCGACCTGGTAGTAGAGCGTCTTCGTCTTGTCATCCCACATACGGAGAAGCCAGTCGATGCCGAAGTTGGCTTCGGCGGTGAAGTCGGAGGACGGCGGTGCGCCTGGGCCGCTTGCGCCCGCGTAGGAAATCGAGCCGGGCGGCGCGGGAGGATTGGTGGGGG